>QHBL01000183.1 GCA_003244125.1 Chthoniobacterales bacterium | reverse complement strand
GGGTGTAGTTCAATGGTAGAACGCCAGCTTCCCAAGCTGGACACGAGGGTTCGATTCCCTTCACCCGCTCACGTTTTGGGAAGCGTTACGCTTCAATGCGGGAGGGGCTGTTTCCTGAGGCCGCTGCTTTCCCAGCGATAACTACGGCTTTCTCTCTAGTACCGCCGCGAAGGTGGAGGCGGAGAACTTCGCACGGGCTCTGCGCCTAGGCCTCCACCGACTCCGAAGTAAAAACCAGGACCAGTTTCGCCATCAAGTTGCACCGCGGCAATGGAGCATCCGAAATGTTTGCCGCGCCACTGGATGCCCGCGGCCCACGGAACCTTGCTCTCCACCCGGTCGTCCCGTTGGGAAATTTCCCCGATCATGTAAAAGTTGTGCGGAAGCTCCACTTCGACTCCGCCATAGAACCGATTGATGTTCGAGACCGGCGCCTCGTCATGGAGCCAGGCTTCGCGAAAACCTCCCTGGAGAGTGACTGACTTCAGGAGGGCATTGTTAGCGATCGGAAATCTTTTCGAAGCGGCGATGAATGCGTTCTCACCATTAAAAATGTTGGCAGGCGTGCCTTCTCTGATATAGGCGCCGATACTTAGCTCCGGCCACCAGTCGTGATCACGTAACAACCTGATCCTGGCCATCGGTCCCGCGAAAATGAAGGAGTCCTCGCGCGCCGGTGGTCCGTCCAGGCTGACATCAGCGAGGTTGGCAATGAAACCGATTTCGAGCCAGTCGCGCACGCCGTAGCTCAAAAGAACCCCGTGCCAGACCGCGCCAACTCCCTCTGGAATAGTGGGAACAAAAACGCAGTAGTTCAGAATGAACGCGCCCTGCGGCAATGTCGCCGAGGTCGGATTAATAAACATGCCCGAGGGGCCTTCCGTGGTGATCAGGCCATGGGAGGATGGCGGAGCTTCGAAACTTGTTCCTTCGGATTGGAGAGGGATGTCTTTGGAGCTCGGCGTTGGTTCCGGTCCAGCAAAGCTCGTCGTGGCGACAAGAGCGCCGACGAGAATGAAAAAAAATCCGGCACGGTAGAACAACATGGCGGCATTTTGTCCCCATTGAAATCGGAGTGTCAACGCCAATCCACCGCGCCGCGCTTAGCGGATTTCCTTTGCTTTGCTGATCGAGTCGGCAAGTAAGGTAATCACGGGCGTAACTTGCGTATCGAATAACCCGGAACATTTCACCAATTGCGCTTCACGCATCACTGCTTCCAGCAGGCCGACGGCGCCTTCGCGCGTCAGCTCGTCAGTGACCTGTTGCATCTGGGCGAACGCGCCGGAGTCTTCACGAAGAACTGCGAGAAAGGGCACGTAGATGCGCTGGCCCAACGGATCCCCGCCCCAGGAAAGGTGCGCAGCCGTATCCCAGAGCTTCGATGCCTGCGTTGCATCGCCTTGAAGCGCCTTGCCAATCCCCAGTCGAAAGCAGGAAAAAGCGTAGGGGTCTTTTTCATAAGCTTCCTGCAAATACTGAACCGCTTGCGCAAGCAGCGATCGATTCGCAGGCAGGTTCGTTTTTTCCAGCAGGAGATAAGCAAGATTCATCCGAGCGAGAGAATCGACCCGGCGCATGTCTGATCCGAGCAGAGTTTTCAAAAGCTCGGCCGCGCGCGGATCGGCGCGGTCATTCATGTAAATGGCATTCGCAAGCTGCAAGAGCGGGACAATCGCGTTCGGTCTGGCGCCGACTGCCCGATTGCTTTCCTGGATGGCAAGACGGTATTGGCCGAGATCAAAATAGGCGGCGCCGAGACCAGCGTGAGCCCCGTAGTCCGGCTCGTTTCGCCGCAGCGCCGCATCCAACGACGACTTGTATTGATCGATCGCGGCGTGGATTCGCCCCTGCCCAAGCAGAATATTGCCAAGGCCTACCGGCGGCTTGGGCGATCCCGGGTCAATCTGCTGGGCTCGCTGGTAAAATTCTTGCGCTTTTTTGAAATCTGGATCGACTCCGACACTGTAAACATCTCCCAGTCCGACGTAAGCTTCCGCCAGCTTGGTGTTGCCAGCGTCTTCTCGTTCGCTGGAAGACCTGCTTCTTTTTTCAATATCGATCGCTTTGTTGTAGGCGTTGATCGCTTCCGAGAGAATCGGCGCGTTTCTCGAATCACCCGACGCGTAAAACTGCCGCACAAGCGTGTCGCCAATTCCAAACCAGGGCGAAGAGTAGGAAGGTTTGCGGTGAGCGGCTTCCTTGAAATCCGTTAATGCGGAAGGGTAATTGCGCGTTTCCAGCGCGAGATTACCGGCATCGAGCAGTTCGCGAAATTTGATCTCCTGTCGCGCCCGCCAGGCGTAAGTCATCAAACCGGCGCAGCCGAGCAAGAGAACCGCGACCACGGCAAGGGCGATTCTTCGCTGTTTCCGGAGCCGTTCGCGTTGACGGGCGGCAAGGCGCGCGCCTTCCTCGCTCTCTCTGCGTGCGGTGCGACTGGCCAGCGCCACCGGCGTCAGGACATCGTGGGTCAGTTCAACGCGCCGAACTCCTCCGCGTTCCTCGACGGTGAGCAACCTGCGCTCGACCAAATCAACGATGGCTCGCTCGCCCTCTTCCTTCGAAACACCGGAGCGGACGAGCTCGGCTTCCGCGGTGTCAAGGGTCACGGCCTGGCGATAGCCGGCATCGGAAAGCAGCCGGTTCTCCACAAATTCGCGAACGGCTGGAGGATGATTTGAGAAGGTATTCGCGTAAAACTTTTCCAAAATCTGTTCGCTGCGACCCTCGAGTTGTTCCGCTGCGATGGTCTCCTCCTCGGCCGCGAGGCGCTGTTCGTTCAATTCAGCGCACATCAGGCTGAGAAGCGGCGGTATGGCGTCGAGCTCCTCAAGAGGCACGTCGGCCTGAACGCCGGCCACGAATCGCACGATGGCCGCGGCCGCTTCCGGAGAAACGATGGGCTCTTTGCCCGGGCGCAGACTGCCCGGCTCGACGACTGCCTGCACCGCATGAGTTCCACTCAGGGGACGGAGCTCCATCCGGTTATCCATCAAAGCCGGAAGCTGCCAGCGCCAGCGCTCCAACAGATGGAGAAAGTCTTCGCGCAAGGAAAGCAGCACCTTCGCCGGATGAGCTTGATAATTTACTCGGTCCGCCAGTTCGTCGTCGGTTTCGATCTGAGCGCGAACGTCGCGCGGCATCCGGTTCTCAACGATCACGGCGATGGTCTCGCGAAAACTCTCGGCAATGTGGCGACGGCTCGCGCCAAGCGTGAAAATTTCTTCGAACTGATCGAAAATAAAAACAGGCCGCACCGCTGCCGCGCCGTCTTCCCCGATCAAACCGCACTCCGGGTCATGCAGAAGCAACCACAGGTCCGATGGGCCGAGACAAACCGCGGCGAGATCTTCGCGGCCGACCGACCTCAAAGCTTCACCGAGCGCTTCGATCATTTGAAGAGCGACCGCAGGCGCGTCTTCGTCATAGCGCACGCGAATGCTGACGGGCAGCAGACCCGCTTCCCGCAGTTTCGGAGTAAGGCCAGCCTGAATGAGAGAGGTT
>QHBL01000043.1 GCA_003244125.1 Chthoniobacterales bacterium | reverse complement strand
GGGCAAATGGATATTGGCTTGGCGAGAGGCGGCTTACAAGCTTTAAAGGGAGGATGCCGCGTCCGAAGGCGCACTTCAGCCTGCTGGTAAAGGATCATCTCACCCAAAAGCAGTTGAAGGTGGAATTAGTGGATCTTCCTTTCGCTGATGGACGCCGCTTTCGGGTGCGGGTCAATGGAAAATGGGCGGCGAAGGTGCCGGTGGCGAGCAAGACGATGGTGCTCAAGCAGGTCCGGGGATGGCTGGTGAAACGCTGAAGGGCCGAGATGCCAGGCTGCGCAGCCTTATCGTCTGACTTTGATTAGTTGCTTAGTAACCGAATATTCTTAAACACCAGCGTCGCGTTCGAGGGGGGAAGCCTCGCCAAAAGAAACGGCGGCTGCGCTCCATCGCGGTCGGGATTGTCGCTCCTCGGGCAGGTCGCGGCGGGTTTCTTTTCGCGGGTGAGCTGCACGCTCGCACGGGCGTCCCTCAGCACCATGCGCAGCCGCCGTGCCTCTTGGCGCCGCAGGCAGCGCGTTCGCCGAGCTCGAACGCGCTCCCGCAGCTGCCGGACTTACATCACCATCTTGGACGTCGGCGCGGTCCAATCGCTGGAGCCGGCCGCACCGTTGGCGCGGGCACGGCTGCAATAGACCTTGCCCGGTGTCAGCCCCGGAATCTTCACCCGCGTGGCCGTGGGCGGTTGATCGTTGCGGTCTGCTGGCATCGGAGCGAAGACTAGGCGAGCCGGCCACTACGAGTCAACGCGATCGCAAAGCGGCTCGCTACGCATCCCGCTCGATCGCCCGAGCTGTATTTACTTCCGCATCCAGCACCCCGAAATCTCCGCTCGCGTCATCTTCGCGCGCTCCGCCGCCGCATAATGGGTTGCATCCTCCCGCCGCCTTTTCGCCCAGCCAGTAAGGACCGACGCCGTCGTCCTCTCAACACTGCCACCCGCCGCGATAGTGGCCGTATTTCAATGATCCGCTCTCCGCCAATATGAATGAGGAAAGCAGGAACCCAGGAAGGGAAACGATTGATTTGGAAGCCAAGAGAAACAGCGTTTAGCTCATTTGTTTGGTACTTGCAGAACCGCGCGATTTTCTGGTAACGAGAAGTAGCGTGGGTTCGAACACGGTTCTCGGCTGGTATTAACCACGTCGTGTGGCAACTTTCGCAGTGCCGAGTCAGCAACATTGCACCGTCGAGCACCTGGCCAGGGTCTTCGAAGGGTGCCAGGAAGAGATCATCAGTGAGTGGCGGTCGCACGCCAATGAACTTCTCCGCGAGCTAAAGCTCGATAAGCCGACGATTACCGATCACCTGCCGGGTTTGATCGCTGGGATCACCCGCGACCTGTCCTTGAGCGCGGCGGGCGTTTTATCGGTCGAGCACGCGGCGGGCAGTCCGCCAGTCCACGGGGTGCAGCGGTTTCACGAGGGCCTGGATGTGGGTGAAGTCGTGGCGGAATACAATCTCCTGCGGAGGGCCTTCATCACGGTGGCAGACCGGCACGACCTATTCGTCGTGGGCGAGGCGGCGCGGATCATCAATCACCGCATCGACGAGGCCGTGCGGCTGGCGGTGACGGCCTTTGCCGCGCAGCAGGCGCTCATGCGGAAAGAGCAGGAGGACGAGCATCTTGCCTTTATCGCGCACGATCTGCGCACCCCGCTGAACGCCGTCTCGTTGTTAACCGAGGCACTGAAAGAGGAATTGGGCGAATCCCGCTCCGCGACCACCGATGAGATCTTTGCCGCCCTGCGCCGGAATCTGCGGCGCGTGGAGGAATTGATTCAGCAGGTGCTCAAGGCAAAGGCGAATCCTTCCGGCGTGGGGAGCTCGTTCCAACCGGAGCGGCGCGTGTTTGAGCTATGGCCTTTGGTCCAGCGGCTGGTCCTTGACCTGAAAGCGGTTTCATCCAGACACGAGATTGAGGTGGTCAACGAGATTCCCCATCGCCTCACGGTCTTCGCTGACGCCGGGCTCATCTCACAGGTCTTTCAAAACTTGCTCGGCAACGCTTTCAAGTACGCGGCCCGCGGCCGGATTGTGATTAGCGCGCGCGAAGATGCGGGGACGGTGACGTGTGTCGTGCAGGACAACGGCGCGGGAATTCCGCTGGAAATGCTCTCGAGTGTTTTTCACAAATTGGCCAGTGATCCGGAGAAAGAAGGCAGCGGTCTCGGGCTCACCATTGTGAAACAGATCGTGGAAGCGCACGGCGGCGCGGTAAGCGCCGAGAGCGTGCATGGCTCCGGTGCCACGTTCAGCTTTACACTCCCCCAGCGTCCCAGTACCGCGAGCAGTCCCGATGAACCAGCTCCCCTACGGTGATAATTTGGAGGTGCTGCGCGATCACATCGCAACGGAGTCAGTCGACCTGATTTCTGTTGATCCGGCGTTCGACGAGAAGCGAGACAAAACTTGGTAATGACGGAGCTTCCGTCAGGGCGAGATTTGTAGCGCGCCGGCCGCGCCGATGGTCATCGCGCGCATGCTGTGATCGACGATCGGATATTTGCCCGGCTGGGAAAGAATAGTGTCGAAGACGACGCCTTGGCCGGGTGCGATCGGATAGGTGGAAACGCCGGTCAGCGCGTGCGCGGGATCGCCATCGGGATAAACGGCAGCAAAGATCCCGCCGATGATGTGGAATGCGCTGCTCAAGTTCGGGCCGGCGTCAACGACATACAAACGGACGCGCTGTCCGACCTTCGCAGTTAACGGCTGATCGTTGTATTGAAAGGCAAC
>QHBL01000099.1:3553-4287 GCA_003244125.1 Chthoniobacterales bacterium | reverse complement strand
ACGTTGAACATCGGCACCGCGTGCGCAGCCGTTTCCACGCCGCTGACGTCCACGCGTGTCAGTTTCTCCGCCTCGCGAAGAACGTCACTAAGCTGCTCTTGAAAGAGCTGCGTTTCCTCCGGCGTGAGATTCAACCGCGCCAGTCTCGCGACATAGGCGACGTCGATCGGCTCCGGCATTTTACCAATGGAAACGCGTCACCAGCCACAGCACAACAAGCGTGATCGCGATGACGAGCACGAGAAAAACGATGCGGCCTTCGCGCCGTTCCTTGCGCAGCGCGCCACGGCGGCGCGTGCCGTGCTGCTCATCGCCCCAACGCCGGTCCCGCAATGAGAGCGACGCGTCCAGCCGGCTGCCGGTCTGGTTTGCGCGCGCGAGCAACTCTTCACGCTGCCGCCGCGATGTCTCAGCCGCCACCCGTGGCGCTTCTTCGATCATGCGCTGGAGCTGCTGCATTTGATCGCGCAGCTCGTTCTCGCGCCGGGCCAGCTCTTCCTGCTGCTGATCGACGGGTGAGCCGGATTTAGGGGAACGGCGGCGCATGCGGCGAGCTCAGCCTTTGGCCATCCAGAGGGAAATGAGCAGGACGATTAATCCAAACGCGATCAGCGGCAGCGTGATGGCAAATCCGATCAGCATCCATTGCGTGAACGAACGCTCGCCCGTGGCGCGAATCCCCGGCGCTGCTTCCGGCAGCGCGACCTCGTCCGCGTCGCCGTTCGCCAGCGCGT
>QHBL01000099.1:0-3522 GCA_003244125.1 Chthoniobacterales bacterium | reverse complement strand
CCGCGCATCATCCACCGTGCTCAGCGCGCGGCTCAGCTCGCGATGCAGGTCAACCGGATTCCAGCTCTTGGGATCGATTGCCTCCAGCATCTCGAGATGCTGCGCGAAGCTCTCTCGTGTCGCGCGCAACTGCTCGAGCTTCTTCTGCGTTTCATAAGCGTCACGCTCCAGCACCACGAGTGAACGCGCCAGCTTGTCCGCCATTTCCGAGCGACCGCGGTCGAGCTCTTCCTGGCGCCGGCTCAGCTCCTCCAGCTCGCGCTTTTGTTTTTCGATCTGCTCCTGCTGCCGTTTCAGCGCCAGGAGTTGCTCCTGCGCCTTTTGCACTTGTGAATCGAGTAGCTCAGGTGTGACCGATTCCTCTTCGTTTAGTTCCAGCATTTGTTCGCGCATCAGTTCCGCCATGGTGAATTTCTCGAGCAGCGCGCCTTCGCCGCTCTTGTTCGCGACATTAAGTAGTCAAGTTGGGAATTCCACTGATTTCGAAAATGCGATGCAATTTTTCCGCAAAGTCCGCAAGGACGTGTGCCCGCGTCTTCCTCGCTGTCATCCCGGTGGGAAGGGAAGCGGAGCCGCGCAAACCCGAGAGACGCCGATGAGCTCTTTAAATGGACGGCTTCATCTCCAGTAACACACCTTTGAAGTATTCTGTCTCGGGCATCGCCGGCAAGATGGGATGATCGAGCGCTTGGTCGAAACGCCGGAGCCGGCGCGCGGAGCGGCGGGCATCGACCAACGCCGCGGCGATGGTTTCGGCGAAGATGGCATCGCTGACGTGATGGGAACAGGAGAACGTCGCGAGCAGTCCATCGCGCGAGAGTAATTTAAATGCGCGCAGATGCAGCTCGCGGTACCCGCGGATGGCATCACGCAGACTGCCCTTTGTTTTGGTGAAAGATGGCGGATCGAGCACGACGAGATCAAACTGAGCGCCGGCTTTATCCGCGCCACGCAGATAGGCGAAGACGTCCTGCTCGACCCAGCGCACCGCGAGTTGGTTTCGCTTCGCGTTGTCGCGCGCCGCTTCAATCGCGTTGGCCTGCGACTCCACGCCGATCACTTCGCTGGCTCCCACTCGAGCACAGGCCAGCGCAAACGCGCCCTGGTTCGTGAAGCAGTCAAGAACGCGCCGGTCGCGCGCGAGCTCCGCGATTGCGGAATAGTGCGGGAGCTGGTCGAGATAGAATCCGGTCTTTTGCGCATCGAGCAGATCGACGACGAACTTCACTCCGGAAACGTCGAACTCGGCCGGATGTAATTCGCCGCGCAGCACCTCGCTCGTTTCACCCAATCCTTCGGCGCGTCGCGAAGAGCTGTCGCTGCGCTCGATGACAGTCTCTGCGCCGAGCGTTTCGACCATCGCATCGACAATCATCTCCTTCCGCTGATCCATGCCGAGAGTCGTTAGCTGAAGGACCAACTGCTCACCGTAGCGGTCAATGATCACGCCCGGTAAACCGTCGCTTTCGCTCCAGACAACGCGATGTAGCCGCGGATTGACGCCCCGCCGTTTGCGATACTCCGCCGCCTGCGCCATGCGCCGCTGGAAAAAATCCCGGTCAAGCTCCTGCCGCCGATGCGAGAATCTGCGCGCCACAATCTGTGATTTGGAATTCCAGATCGCGCTGCCCAGCATCTTGTCGCGTCCATCCTTGATGGAAATGACTACGCCATCCTCCGGATTGCCGAAGACCTTCAGCACCTCGCTCGAGAACACCCAGTCGTGCCCGTGCAAAATGCGGGCGCGCGGTCGAACGACGATACCAGCCATGCTGAAGAAGGTGAATGGTGACTAGTGATAAGTGAATGGTGAAATCGCCGTCGCTGATTACTATTCACCAGTCACTAGTCACGATTCACACCTTGCAACACGCGACGCTCAGCACAATCGATCTGCCGGGCATTCCAAAATTGCGCAGCGGCAAGGTGCGCGAAGTGTTCGACGTTGGCGAAAATCTGCTCATCGTCGCCACTGACCGGCTAAGCGCGTTCGATGTCATTCTCCCCGATCCGATCCCGGGCAAAGGCGCGGTGCTGAACCAGATTTCTGCGTTCTGGTTTCAGCGATTCACCTTCGCGAAGAACCATTTTATCACGGCAGAGTTCGATGAATTTCCGGAGGCGCTCAGGAACTTTCGCGACCAGCTGCAAGGGCGTTCCATGCTGGTGAAAAAGACGGAGCCGCTGCCGGTCGAATGCGTGGTGCGCGGTTATCTCGCCGGTTCAGGTTGGAAAGATTACCAGAAGACCGGTGCGATTTGCGGAGTGAAGTTGCCAACCGGTTTGCAGCTCGCTTCGCCGCTGCCCGGCCCGGTCTTTACGCCTTCGACAAAGAGCGAAGCTGGTCACGATCCGAATATCGATGCCGCGGAAGTAGAGCGGCTGGTCGGCCCGGAAATGATGGAGGTGGCGCGCGACCTGAGTTTGGAGCTTTACACTGCCGGCCGCGATTATGCCGCGCAACGTGGGATCATCGTGGCAGACACCAAGTTCGAGTTTGGCAAACACGGCCAGGAGCTGCTGTTGATCGATGAATGTCTTACGCCCGATTCATCGCGCTTCTGGCCGGCCGATGAATACCGGGCCGGCATCAGTCCGCCGAGTTTCGACAAGCAATTTGTGCGCGATTATCTCGAGACACTCGATTGGAACAAGACGGCGCCCGGGCCGGAGCTGCCGCGGGAGATTATTGAGAAGACAAGCGCGAAGTATCTCGAGGCGTTCGAGCGCTTGACTGGCTCGGCCCTGTCGTCGTGAGCGGAGCGAATGAGGGATTCTGCGCCGGGGGAAGCTAACAGCTTCCCTACAGCTACGCTGACGCGGCGCTCACTTGTCAGGCGCTGCTTCGCGCGGAGAATAGCCCTTCCTCATGCCGCGTCTGCCGAAACAGAATTATCACGACATCGAGCGTATCATTGAGTTCGATTTTTTGCGCGCGACGGAGGCGGCGGCGCTCAATTCGTTGAAATGGCTCGGGCGCGGCGACAAGGAAGCGGCCGATGCGGCGGCGAGCGATGCGATTCGCGGGATGTTCGACCTGATGAACATCTGCGGCGAGGTGGTCATCGGCGAGGGAATCAAGGACAACGCGCCGGGGATTTTCAAAGGCGAACAGCTCGGGACATGGCTGCCGGGAACGCCGCAGTTCGACATCGCGATCGATCCCATCGATGGCACGACGAACATTTCCAAAGGAGCGCCGAATTCGATCAGCTGCATCGCGGCAGCGAGTCCGGAGGAGGACGTGAAGGTGGCGTTGCGGGATGTCCCGTCTTTTTACATGACGAAGCTGGCTTACGGGCAGCGCGTTATCCAATACATGCAAAAGCGCGGCGATAAGTTGAACCTCGAAGCGCCCATCGCGGAGACGCTCGCCATCGTGGCGCGCGCGCTCGGCAAACGCGTGCAGGACGTGGTGGTGATGATGCTCGATCGGCCGCGGCACAAGCACATCGTGGAGCCAATCCGCGGCGCGGGCGCGTCGCTGCGCATGATTAGCGACGGCGATATCGCGGCGGCGAT
>QHBL01000371.1 GCA_003244125.1 Chthoniobacterales bacterium | reverse complement strand
GAGCTGCTGGATGTTGCGATGAGTCGCGGGCAAATCGACGCCGCCATCGCTGCCGTAAGTGATGGGCGACCATTCATGCTTGAGCAGGTGCGGCGTCTCTCCCATGCACAAGCCGAGCGCGCGCAAACATCCCGCGATGAGCGAAGTGCCGCCGCGCCCCACACCGAGCACAATGACGGTGCGCATCGGGCCGAACTCGCGGTTGAGAATGGCGTATTTCACTGAATCACTTTCCCCTCACGCCAGCCACCTGTCACGCCGCAGGCTCGACGAAGGCGGAAGTTGAGAATCCCGGGGCGCACCGAGCAGCGGCGAACACCGACTCCTCCGTGCCCAACGTTACTTCGGAAGCCGACGCATATGGCGGCTCCGGCGGCAGAGGCGGCGCGGCCGGAACCAGCGGCGCCGGCGGCAATGGCGGAATGGGGGGCAATGCCAGTTCGGTGCGTCAGCCAGCAGCGACACCGGATCTGCGACAGCCGTCATCTCTGGCAGCGGCGGAAGTGGCGGCGATGCCAGCGCCGGCGGCACGCCCGGAAACGGTGGGAATTTTACCGGGACCTCTAGTGCGTCCACCACCGGCGATAACAACGCAGTTAATAACTACTATTATTATTTCGATTACGGCAACGGCGGGTCGCTCACGAGCAGCCTGCCTGGCCAGACAACAGGAACCGGCGGCAATGCGACAATGTCAGCGAACGGTCATGCCGACGGAAACTCCGGTGTTTACGTTCGTGCGTTCCCAAACGGCGGCTATGGCGGTTCCGTGATCGACGGACCCGGCAATGGCGGCAACGGCGGTGTTGCAAGCCTTGGCCCTGTCACTGGCTCGTGCTCTTCACCCGATGGCGGATACGTCGATGTCAGCGCAGGAGTCACCGGCGGCGGCGGGGGCAACGCTGGAGGAAGCGGCAACGGCGGCAAGGGAGCGTCCGAGTTGCTCGACACCGCGATCAGCGGCAGTACTACGGCCGCAGGAACCTTATCCCTCACGCAAAATGTGACCGGTGGCAGCGGCGGCAGTGTCACGAGCGGGACTCCAGGCGCAGCCGGCGCGGCGGACTTATTGTTCTCTCTCAATGATGGGACGAGCTCCAGCCTGTACGTCACCCTCTACGCAACCGGGGACAACGGCGGTTATCGTGACAACCCACCGGCACAGCAGGCAATGGAGCCGTCGGCCACATAAACGGCAACGTGACCAGCAGCGCCGGGTATCTCCAACTCTACGGCTACTCCTACGGTGGAAATGCCGGCAGCGGAACTTCCGGCGCAAACGACGGCAACGGCGGCAACGCTATCACCACGCTCGCGGGACATGGCCTTAGTGGCGCCTACGTCTATGCGCAGAGTTCAGGTGGAAATGGCGCAAATGGCGGCGACACGACGTCAACCGCTACGGGGACCTCCGATACCTCCGCGCAGGTTTACAGTTATGCCTATACTCAAAGCTTCGGCTCCGCCAGCGCCCTCGCCACAACAACGGGCGGAAGCAACTACCGACGGCTACAGCTCTTCGTGAACTTCGTGTCCTTCGTGGTGGATTCCTACACCCGCGACCGCCGCCGACCGTTATTCCGCGTGTACTTCACCGACCGTCGCCTCGGCTCGATCTTGGCAATCCCGCTCCCGCTTTTCACTTCGCTGATTTGATCACGCAACAACGCGGCGCGCTCGAATTCCAGGTTCGCCGAGGCCCGCTGCATCTCGTCTTCCAGCTCGCGCAACAGCTCCGTCAGATCGAAGTTGCCGCCGGCTTCGTTAATGACCGACGCTGCCACCTCGCGCCCGCGCAAGATCGTATGCAAACTTTCCTGCACCGCCCGGCGCACCGTTTGCGGTGTGATCCCGTGCTTCTCGTTATATTCCACCTGCTTCGTCCGCCGGTATTCGGAAATCGAGATCAGCGCCTGCATACTATCGGTCACGGTGTCGGCAAAGAGCACCACTTCCCCATTGATATGACGCGCCGCTCGTCCCGCCGTCTGGATTAACGAGGTCTGACTCCGCAGAAATCCTTCCTTGTCGGCGTCCAGGATGCAGACAAGCGAGACTTCAGGGAGATCGAGTCCTTCTCTAAGTAAGTTGATTCCCACCAGGATGTCGAAGTCGGCCGCGCGCAACCCGCGCAGAATTTCCACTCGCTCGATTGTGTCGATATCGCTATGCAAGTAGCGTACCTTAAGCCCAACATCGCGCAAGTAGTCGGCCAAATCCTCCGCCGTGCGCTTGGTTAAAGTAGTTACCAGCACCCGCTCCTGTTGTTCTACTCTTTGACGACACAGCTCGATCGTGTCGTCGATCTGGTTCTTCAGACCACGGATCGTGATCTTGGGATCAAGCAATCCAGTCGGTCGAATGATCTGCTCCACCACCAACGGCTTACCGGGAGTATGCACATCGAACTCCTCCGGTGATTGATCCGTCCGAGAGATTGGAGGGACGGGCGCCGTCCCGTCCCTAGTCTTGAATGGGGACGACACGGAGGTCGTCCCTCCGGGCAAGACAAACGGCACCAACTCTTCTTCACCGATCCTTTGCCGCCGATGCGGGAAGTAACCGTTGTTCTCAACTACGCTGTTCCGAATCTCAAACTCCGCCGGTGTCGCGCTCACATAAACCACCTGGTTCATCAGCTTCATGAATTCATCGAAGTTCAGCGGCCGGTTATCCAGCGCACTCGGCAGCCTGAACCCATACTCGACCAGCACCGTCTTGCGCGAGCGATCCCCTTCATACATTCCGCCGATCTGCGGGATGGTGGCGTGTGACTCATCGACTACAAGCAGGAAGTCCTTCGGAAAAAAATCCAATAACGTAAATGGCCGCGAACCCGGCACCCTCCCGCTAAGATGCCGCGAGTAGTTTTCGATCCCATTGCAGAATCCCATCTCCTGGAGCATCTCCAGGTCATACTCCGTGCGCATCTTCAGTCGCTGCGCTTCGAGTAGTCTACCCTGCGACTCCAGCACCTTAATTCGGTCATCCAACTCCGCGCGAATAGTAGTCAGCGCGCGATTCAACTTGTCCGCCGGCGTAACGAACTGCTTCGCCGGGAAAAAGGTAATCACACTCAGCGCCTCATGCGCATGACCGGTCAGCGGATTGAACTTCGTAATCGCATCAATCTCATCGCCGAAGAACTCAATGCGCACCGCTTCTTCATCAGCCGTCGCCGGATAAACTTCGACCACATCACCACGCACGCGAAAACGACCGCGCGCGAAGTTCATGTCGTTACGCTCGTAAAGCATGTCCACCAGGCGCCCAAGCACTGCTTCGCGCGAAGTATGCTGCCCGCGTTTCACCGTCAGCAGCATCCGCTCATAATCTTCCGGAGAAGTAATGCCGTAGATACAGGAAACGCTGGCTACGACAATGACATCCCGCCGGCTGAGTAGCGCGCTCGTTGCCGAAAGCCGAAGCCGCTCGATCTCTTCATTAATCGAGGAGTCCTTCTCGATATACGTATCCGAGCGAGGTATGTAAGCCTCGGGCTGATAGTAATCGAAGTAACTTACGAAGTACTCGACCGCATTGTTGGGAAAGAACTGCTTGAACTCGGAGTAGAGCTGCGCCGCCAGTGTCTTATTATGCGAGATAACGAGCGTCGGCCGCTCGATCTCGCGCACCACATTGGCAACAGTAAACGTCTTACCCGACCCGGTCACCCCGAGCAAAGTCTGGTGCCGGTTGCCCGCTTCGATCGACTTGCCCAGCTTGGCAATCGCCTGCGCCTGATCGCCCCTCGGTTTGTAGTTCGATTCAAGCTGGAAGGACATCCCTCACCATAGCACGCCTCTGGCGACTCGACAGAGACACCCATCCGTGCAGCCGCCGCTTACGAACCGCACCTGTGGACGGGAAGCTACCGATTTCCAGCAGTATTATCTGACGCCAGGGAGTAGCTGTTCTCGAATTGCTTTGACTGTAGGATTGCCTGAAAGCGCTTGGCTTCGTCGGTGTTGAAATAATCGGCACAGACGTCTCGCACGTCAGTCTCAGAAAGGCCGAGCTCCTTCTGCATCTCGAGAGCGACCGTATAGCAAATGTCAGCATGCGTTGCCGCCACCCTCGCTTCGAAGGGGTCTGAGAAACTTCGCGTGCTTAAGGCACTCCAGAGTTTGTGCCAGGCCGCGTAATTCGCCCCGAAAACGAAACCCTTGGTGTCCTCGTTTCTCTGCTGATTATCGGCGACAATCGCAGTCACCGCCCTGTGATAGTAGAGTGGAATTTCCGGTTCGCGCAAAGCGGCGACGGCGGCCAGGCCTCGCTGAATTTCGGAACGAACCGTGATCTCCTTTTTCATCGGCGCATTCAGCTCGCCGGCGTGTGCGCTCAGAGCGATGAGGAAGGCAGGTATGGATTTGAGTAGAATTTTCATCCGGGTTCTTTGGGTTTACACTTTGTCGAGCACGATTTATTCCAAGTCGTCTCGCACCTTCGGCTTTCCATTCCAAAAGCGTACATGTAGTGACTCCCGGGCGACGTGAAGGAACTTTGAAACTGTTTGTTGTGGCAGCAGCCAGCACCGTCGAACGCTAATCCGCGACTTCAGCGGCGCAGAGAAAACGCCGCCACTGCGAGTCTTTGCGTCACCAATGTGGGCCGCTGCAACCGCGCATCAGCGCGATAAGTACGATCGTGCCGATAACCGAGACAACTAACGATCCAAGGCAGCCAAGGCGGTTTGAGAAGAAGGCGAACACAAAACCAATTCGCGGCTCGCAGCGATTCTAGCGGTCGCGTTTGATCGGCACCAGAAAAGGCACAGATATTCAAGGTGCTTTCGTCAGCTAGAAGAAGCGCAGCCGGGCCGGGGCCCGTGCAGGAACCCCGGCCCCCATTTGAACTGCGAAGAAGTTAAGCGGCCGCTTTCTGTTGCAGGCGATGAACGTCGCGCGCATGGAGCCCGCGGCCACCGATCCCCCAATTGCCTTCCTTGATTTCCTCGATCTTCACCCAGGTGAGCTCGCGGAGCGATTCGCCTTCAATCGCGACCATTGCGTCAGTGAGTTTGGCGATGATCTGCTGTTTTTGTTCGGGCGTAAATACGTTTTCGATGACCTGAACGTTTACCAGTGGCATTCTATTTCCTTTCGTTGATTTTGCGTTGTGGGAGTTCCCTCCCTTTCTGCCACCACGGTAAAGAACTCGCGCGTTACTCTCCACGATGTAGAATGTAGTAACCCGCTACTTTTTATGTAGCGGCTGAGGAGGCGATGAGTATCCGCTACGGTCAGTTCTGCCCAGTCGCTAAAGCGGCCGAAGTCTTGGGCGAACGCTGGACGATTTTGATCATGCGAGAGC
>QHBL01000096.1 GCA_003244125.1 Chthoniobacterales bacterium | reverse complement strand
ACATAATCGACCAGCGCGTAGCAACCCTGAGCCGTGGCTCCTACTCGGTCGAACTCGCGCTGTACGTGCGCCCCATCGGAACTTCGCGCCAGCATTTTCGGCAAACCGTTTTGCAGCCGCCAGACCAGAAACTGCGCCTGAAGATCGATCGTGTCCGTGAGAAAGTGGCGCAGTTGCTTCATCTCAGGCGAACTCTGCGCGGCGAGGAATTCAGCGCGGGAATTCCACGGACATGGAGCGTCGTGCCTAACGAGAAGCAGTTTTGGCAATTTCGCGCCGCGCCCGCTGACGAACGCAACCAGTTCGGGAAAACTTTCCTCGAATGGCCCGCGGTGGCCTGCGGGATACCAGATGAAATGGCCAATGCCGAGGGAGGCGAAATTCTCCCCTGCATTCCACGAGGTCAGACCTTCAACCGCGCCGCCGCATTCGTTCTGCCAGATCTTGCGGCCGATGCTTCTCGCCTGCGCCGGCGTGGTCTCGATGGCGGGACACAACTGCGCGGAGGAGAGCAACGCGAACCCCAGCAACAATGCGGCCGGCAAACTTGACGATGGCGCTTTCTCTAATAGCATGGCGGACTTCACTCGCCGCCGCGCGGCCCGCTCACCTCCTATGAAACCATTCGCTCTTTTCATCGCACTCGCCGCTTTGGCCGCACCGGTTTTCGCTCAGGATCGCCCTGCGCTCAAGGACACAAAAGACAAAGTCAGCTACGGCATCGGCCTCGACATCGGCGGCACTTTTAAGAAGAACAAGATGGACATCAATAGCGATGCGCTCGCTGCCGGCATTCGCGACGCTCTGAGCGGCGCCAAGCCCTTGATGACTGACGAAGAGGTGCGGCAGGTGATGACGCAGTTCTCAAAAGATATGACGGAAAAAAGCAACGCGGCTCGACAGGAAACAGGGCAAAAGAACAAAGCGGAGGGCGAGAAATTTCTCGCTGATAACAAGAGCAAACCGGATGTGAAAACGACCGCGAGCGGTTTGCAATACAAGATGTTGAAGGAAGGAAGCGGCAGTCCGCCCAAGGCTGGCGATACGGTCGAAGTGAACTACCGCGGGACGTTGATTGATGGGACGGAGTTCGACAGTTCCTACAAGCGCGGCCAGCCGGCGACGTTCCCGGTCAACCAGGTGATCAAAGGCTGGACGGAAGCATTGCAACTAATGAAGCCGGGTTCGAAATACGAGCTCTTCATTCCGCCCAATCTCGCCTACGGCGAACGCGGCGCGGGTGGCGACATCGGTCCGAACGCGACGCTGAAGTTCGAGGTCGAATTGCTCAACGTGAAGCCAGCGGCCTCAGCGTCGCCCTCAGCCTCGGCCGCCCCGTAGCCGATTTTATTTGCCTTCCAGTTCGTCCGCGAGCCCGCCAGCGTCATAGACACTGCGCAGCGCTTCGCTGATGGCGGCGGAATCGACGCTGACGGCGCGTGCTTGTTTGTCGGAGTAAATGCAATCGAGCACGAGTGACTCGATGTTGCCGTCGAAAATAATGCCGACGAATTCGTTGTCCTTGTTCACCACTGGGCTGCCGCTGTTGCCGCCGATGATGTCGGCGTCGGAAACGAAGTTGAACGGCGTCTTGAGGTTCAGCTTCGTTTTGCGATCGAGCCAGCGCTTCGGGATGTCGAAGGGCGGCTCGTTTTTGTGCTCGACGCCGCGCTGGTAGAGGCCGGCGATCTCCGTCAACGGCGAAATCTGTTTTCCATTTTCTTCATACCCGCGCACGGTGCCGTAGGAGAGGCGGAGTGTGAACGTGGCATCGGGATACGTGCTCGTGCCCTGGCTGGCGAAACGCGCTTTGGCGATCTCCCCGTAGGCCTGCTGCTTAATCTCATCCTGCGCTTCGTAAACTTTGCGGGCGTCGCGCGCCGGGCCGTCAACGAGCCGCGCGAGCTCGATCATTGGATCCTTCGCGGCGGAAACTGCGGCGGCGCCCCCGGCGTAAAGCTGTTTGCGAAACGCGATGTCTTTCAACTTCGTGCCTGTGATCAGCTCGCTGGCGCGCTCGACCGGTGACTTGCCGCCGAGCACTTGCTTTACGAGAGAATCATCTTCCCCGAACCGCGTCGTCATGTCGGTGAGCGAATCTGTCAGCTTCACGATCTCGTAGTCATCATAGATCGGCTGGGACGAGAACAGCTCCAGCTCGAGGGATTCCTTATAGCTGTCGCGAAACTCCGGAAAACGTTCGCCATTCGGCTTCGTCATTTCGTCACCGTGACGGAGCAGGCGTCGCGCATACTGAAACAATGTGCTGTAGAACGCGCGCGGCGCCCGGTAGGTCGCTTCAGGCCGGCCGCGATACTGTTCGAAGTAGTTGTAGATCGGGAGCGCTTTCGCGGTCGCATCCTGCGCCTGTTTGATCTTGTCGAAGAAAGCGCCGGCATCGGCGAGTTTCTTCTGCCGGTCTTCGATCGAGCGCCAGATGTCGGGATCGAGCAGGCCGTCGAGATAGCCGTTGTAGCGCTTGCGATTATTCTCGACGCCTCGGGTGTCGTTTTGCGCACGCCGTTTGTTTTCGAAGCTGCGCGCCGCCCAGGCGTGGAGAAACGTCTCACGACGGTAAAACATGTTCAGCAGATAAGGAACTTCCTGGCCGCGTAACTCGGCGACTTCGCTGACAGCGAGTTGGCGATCGGTGCGGCCTGGATTTCCGCTGACGAAAGTGAGGTCGCCGTCGGCCGGACCTTTCGTGTTCCACTTCAGGTAATGCTCGATCTTCGCCGGCTGGCCATTCTCGTAAGCGCGAAAGATGCAGATATCCAGATCGAAGCGCGGGTACTCGAAGTTATCAGGGTCGCCGCCGTAGAATGCGATTTGTTCCTCGGGCGCGAAAACCAGTCGCACATCATCGTAGCGCTTGTAGCGATAGAGGTTGTAAACGCCGCCTTGATAAAGCGTGACAACGTCCGAGCGCAGTCCGGTTTTCTCGCGCGACTCCTTCTCGATTTGTGCAATCGCGTTGCCGCGCGCTTTGTTGGCGTCGTCAGGTGACATGCCGGGCTGAACCGCCGCTTTCACGCGCTCGGTTACGTCTTCGATCGACATGAGAACGTTGAGCTCGAGATCGGTCGCTTTCACTTCGTCCTTCAGTGAGCGCGCGTAGAATCCGTCGCGAACGTAATTGTGCTGCTCGCTGGAAATCTTCTGCAACGTGTCCAGCCCGACGTGATGATTGGTGATGGCAAGCCCGTTCGCGGAAACGAACGAGCCGCTTCCACCCGAGTTGAAGCGCACACCCGACTTTTGCAGATGCTCAAGCCACTGGGGTGTCGGCTCGAATTGGATATTTTTCCTTCAGCTGCTGAAACGGCGGGTTGTTGAACAACCACATCCCTTCATCAGCCAGGATGGTCGAAGCAGTGACGAGCGACAGCGCAGCGAGAAAACGCAAAAGCATGCGCGCACTGTAGATGTAGCGGCGCTTGTGCCAACCCCGACGACGTCTCCGAGCAGGCGGCGTTTGACACAAACGCCTCCACACATGTTCACGCTCATTTTCACAGCGGCAGCCACACGCCAGCCGAGCTCGAATACAACCCGCCGCGAGCCGGTTGTCCCGTAATGGCTGCAATCGCTTCCACATACGCGACGACCTGCGCGCCGTACGCTTCTCGCAACAATTCGGCCGCGCCCGATCCCACCAGGTCGGTCTTCCAATCGATGATTAGCCACTCACTGGAATCGGGCGCAAACATCGCTAGATCGATCACGCCTTCGACGCATTCGCCCGCGCTCTTGCGCCACAGCATCGGCATCTCCGCATGCGCCATGAACTCGCCAGAAAAAATCTGATTCGCCAAATCCGAAGTGTTGAACAATTCCCATTCGCGCGTTGAGCGCTTCTTGTCGGGCGAGTGTGGCAACGCGTCAGCAAAAATTCGCGTGCGCGCGTCGCTTTCACGCGAGGGCAGAGCCTGCATCAATTCGTGCCACCATTTTCCGTAAGCAATCGCCCCGGTGCCCGGCGCCGGGTCACGCCATGCTGGCTCGCGGTCGAGTCGCCATTTTTCGTCGCTGCGATGGCCGGCGAATGACGATGGTAGCGTTCGCTTCGGAAATTCCGATGCACGACGAGTCGCGCGCGAAAGCTGCTCGGCCGAAATCGGCGCGATCTCAACAGGCACGTCGCCCAACTGCATCTCGTTAGCTCCTGCCGGTAGTTCACCGGCGGAGAGTTCGCTGCCGAGCGCCTGCCACACGGCGTGATTCGGACCAGGAAAACTGCGCCACGATGTCCGATGCTGCTCGCCCTCAAATATCCTGAGCGCTGCCGCAAAGGAGTGCCGGTGCACATTACCGCCGCGCTGGAAAAGAGTGGCATCATCTGCCAGGATGAGCGTGTGGCGCGCGCGTGTGAGCGACACGTAAAGCAGCCGCTCGGTTTCCTGCCGCTCCCGCAGCTCCACCAGCTCTCGCGTTTCTTCCGTCAGATCCTCGCTCTCCAGCGCCACAATGGCCGGCAGCTCGGAGCCGCGATGGATCAGCCGCGGAAAAAGGCTGCGCGCCGGGTATGGCCGGCGATGGAAAAATGGCAGGATGACCGCGTCCCATTGCAGGCCTTTGGCTTTGTGGCAGGTGAGGAGCTGGATTGCGTCGGTCTGAGCCGGGCGCGGCTCGCGCAGGGCGTAGAAATTCTGCCGCAGGTTTTCGGCAAACGCGGAAAGCGTTTGCCCCTCGGCTTCGGCACTCGAGGCGAGCGCGAGTAGGTCATCCAGCTCCGGCGCGGCGGTTTCAAAAAACTCGCGCGGCAATGAGGCGAGTCGCCCCCGCAGTTTGGTCGCGGAAATCAAATCCGCGACAGCATCGCGCAGCGGTTTCTTGAAAATGTCGCGTCGCGTGTTTGTCAGGAAATTGAGTGCGTCCACAACTGCGCCTGAGCCGTCGCTTTCGCGATCGATCCGCAACGCGTAGTCGCGGCCGCGAGAGAAATGCGCCAGCTCGTCATCGGAAACGCCGAATACTTCGCGCAACACGCCGAAAATCTCGAAGTGATTGCGTGGGTTGGCCGCGATCATGAGCAGCGCGGTGAGCCACGCGTACGCCGGGCTGTCGCCTTTGATGTCGCGCGGCGATTGCACCTGCGTGCGAATGCCGGTGTTGCGC
>QHBL01000264.1 GCA_003244125.1 Chthoniobacterales bacterium | reverse complement strand
GTGAAGGTGATAACAAGCTGCGGCCTTTCGAACGCCTGTGGCGGCACATTCACAACCCAGCGCACCGCTCGTAACGACGCCAGCGTATTCAAAAGCGACTGCACATTCGTGGCATTGATCGCGCCGCTGCCAGCCACCCATTGCCACTGGTTGTTCGGACCGCGCGTCATGCTCTGCTCGCGATCCGTCACCACCGAGAGCCGGTGAATTTCCTCCGGCTTGAATTTGAATATCGCCAGCTCCTGCCATTGCACCGGATCAGTAAAAATCTGCTCCAGCAAGGCCCGGCGCACCGCCACAATGAACGGCTCGTCGCCGACGCGCGCATAGACATTATCCCCGTCCACTTTACCGAACGCAATGCTCGCGAGCGGATGCTCACCCGCCTGCGTCTCCGCTGTATTTTCCGAGGCGAATGAGCTCAGCGTGACGATCAGCTGCGGCTTATCCAGGCCATACTTCGGCAGGTCCGAGCTGACATCCTCCACGAATTTCGTCACCTCTTCGTTCTGCAACGTGTCGATCAATCGCCTCGCTTCTGCCGCGTTCGCCCGCGCATCTTTGCTGCTGGCGATCGTCCAGTTTTCCCCTTTCCGCGCGAGCACTGTATTCGCTTTTCCCGCCGCTTCGATCGTGATCCTGTCGAGCTGATTCGAATCGACCCGCACCAGATGCCGGTCACGAAGATCATTCGGTTTCGTGTTCAGCACTTCTTCGATCTTCTTCGGCACCGTGAAAACAAAACTCCGCGGCGCGAACCGCACATACACCTGCTCCTTCTCTTTCTCCGGCGTGCCGCCGATTTGCAGTAGCTGACCTTGTTTGTCATCGGCGGTGAAAATCGTCACCGTCCCCCGCGGCTCCGCCAAACCGTAGGGATGGAGATCACCGCGATCATCTCCTATAAACTGGGCGATGCGGCTCGTCGTTATTTGCGCCAGGAGATCGTTCACCTTCTGGTCGTCCGCACGCGCGCGCAGCGGCTTCACGATTTGCCAATGCTCGGCCTGCTTTTGCACTTCCATCTCGCCCGCCGGCGTCTTCAGCGCCACCCGCGTCACCTGCGCCGCCACCGTCTCCGTCAACCGTCGATCGCGAAATTCCTCCGCCTTTTTCGAAATGGCCGTCTTGATCGACTGCGACGCAATGAAAACATCCTTCGAGTTTTCCAGCCGCACGTAAGTGCGCCCTTCGAGCGCGGCGTTGTTGCCGAACCAGATCTCCGGCGGCGCATCCTGCCCGCGCAGCTTCAGTCGCAGCTTCGCTTTCGCCACGCCGAACTCGGCCATCTTATTCTTGTCACCCTCGATTTCCTTCGCCGGTATCGTCGACTCCTTTTTCCAGTCCTCCAGATCAAAGAGCAGACTGTCGATCGTGGTGCTGTCGGCTGAATCTTTCACCGGTGCTTCCATCCGCCACTTCTTGTCCACGCGTTTGAGCTCGACCCGTTCCTCGCCGTTTTGAATCGCGATGCCGTCAATCTTGTCGCGCTCGAAGTTAACGACGTTCCCCGCCTGGCGCGTCGCCTCTTCTGTATTGGGGCGTTTGCTTTCGAAAAACTTAATGAAAGCGCCGATCGCCACAACGAGCGCCAGGAGCACAAGTGTCGTACGGAGTTTCATGAAGAACTCAGGCGCGCCGTTTCCACCAAACCGCCGAGCCAATCAACGCCGGCACCAGCGGCATCAACATCAGCACGCTCCAACGCAGATTGCGCAGCGCATTTTGATCAAGCGTGAAAGTCAGCGTCTTCGGCACCTTGGGCGCGATGCCGATGAGCTGCTCGCGGCTCATTAGCCAGTTCACGCTCGCCGAAACGAAGTCGAGCCCCTGCTGGTCCTGTGTCAGCGCCTCGTCCTGCACGAACATTGCGTTACTCACCACGATCATGCGCGATGAATTCGCCTGCACGCGTTCATCGCCGCTCCCACCTTTTTCGATCGACACCGCGATGTTCAAAGGCGCGCCGTGATCATGAGTCGCATCGAACTGGAGCTTGGCCGGGTCGTCGGAGTTGTAGTCCACTTCGCCCCAATAACCCTTCTCCGCCTGGACCAGCGGCTCTAGTTCAATCCTCCCGCCGCGCACCCGGTCCGGCTCCAGAGTCAGCGAACATGTCCCGCCGACGAACGGCGCGCGCACATCCCCGAGTCGCTTCGTCACCGGCGAATTGGGCAGAAAACGTCCGATCACATCGCGCACTCGCGCCATTTCCTCAATGCCGGTGCGCACCACCGCCATGAGCCGGTCATCGTTCACCCGCACCCCGAGCTCGTTAAGAAATGCATCGAGCTTCGGCATCTTGGCCGAAGGATCGAGCAGCAACAAAATGCGACCCTGCTTGTTCCAGAAAGCGCGCAGCAATTGCATCTCGCGATCCGAGAAATCGTATTGCGGACCGACGATCATCACCGTCTTCATCTCCGCCGGCACCGCCTCTACGCTAAACAAGTTCAGCTCCTGCAGTTTGATGTTCTCGTTCTCGATGAAGGTCTTTAGCACTGAAATAGGACTGTTTTCCTGCGGCCGCATCATCGGTCCTTGCGGAGTCTGTTCCCCCAATGGCGGCTCCTTGTGACCAAGCACATAGCCAATCGTGTTCTTCTTCCCTTCACTTAAGTTGATGATCGCGCTGGTCACCGCCTGCTCGCCTTTAAACGCCGTCACGCGCGGACCTTCGCCCATCGTCATCCCACTTTGATCGACATCCGCCATCTCCGAGGCTTTAACCGTCTTGTTGCGGCCTTCGTAATCAAGCACGAGCAGGTTCTCGTCACTAACTACTTTGTATTTATCGAAAAGCTCTTTCGCTCGGGAGAAACTCCGTTCCGGATCAATGTGCTCGACATCGATCTTTCCCTTTGCCGCGTATTGATACTCCGTCAGCAGGTTCTGCACGTCGGCCGAGATAGGAGTATTGGGCGAAAAGAATACCGTGATGCGCAGCTTGCTTTTCAGCGATTGCAGCACCCGCTTCGTTTTATCCGACAGGGCATACTTACGATCGCGCGAAAAATCCCACCGTTTGTAATGCTCAAAACCGAGGTAGTTCACCATCGCCGCCAGGATGAGCAGCAGCACCACCTGCACGACCACGTTCAACCCGATCTGAACGCGACGAATCCTTTGCGGCTTGCCCGGATTGCGGCCGTGCTCGCTATCCCCGTTCCCGGCGTTGTAGCTCCCGCCGTCCCCGGCGGCAGAAGGCGTCGTTACAGTCTCCATTTACGAGATTGGAAAGCCTGATAGGTCAGCGTAAGCATAACGATCGTCATACTGAGATAGAAGACTATCGGTCTGGTATCGATCTCACCGCGGGATAGTGTGCCCATGTGCTCGATAGCTGAGAAGTATCCAAGCAGCTGCCGGGTAGCCGAGCTAACATCGAGTAGAATAAACGAGATAAGACCAAGGAAGAAGAGCAGGGTAATCGCGCAAAAGGAAATGACTGCGGCGATGATCTGGTTCCTCGTTAGCGCCGAAGCAAGACACCCCACGCTAAGATAAAACATGCCCAAAAGCAGCAGCATCAAATACGAGCCCCAGTAGGCGCCAGCCGACCCGGCCGCTGGTTGATGGGTAATGTACTGGAAGATGGCGAAGTAAAGAATAGTTGGAATCCACAGAACCACGTAGAAGACGAGCGCGCCAAAGAACTTGGCTAATACCACCTGCCAGTCGCGCACCGGCGCAGTCATGAGTGGCTCGATCGTGCCAAGCTTAAATTCTTCCGCGAACAACCGCATCGTGATCAGCGGGAAGATGAGGACGAAAGCGAACCAGAAAAAAATGTCGTTAAAGAATGCTTCCTGCACCGAGTAAGCGACGGCGCGCTGATTCATGAACGAAATCTGGAAGTAGAAGTCCGCGCCGCTGACCAGAAGGAAGAAAACCAAGACGATGTAGGCGATGGGCGAGTAGAAGTAGCTCGCTACCTCGCGGGAAAGGAGGGTGAAGAACTTACGCATCGTTCGATTCGTGGTAGCGCACGCGTCCCGCGTGCTGGTTTCGGCGTCCCACCGAAACACTCTTTCCTAGAAACGGCCCCGCCGGGAAAGTACGCGATGGCGAGGACACCATCGCCAGCACGCGATACGCGTGCGCTACCCGAGAGTCATGACGCCAGGCCTTATCTGGATTCATACCTCATCAGCATGCGTTATCTCGACAAACACATCTTCCAGCGTCGCTCGCCGCGCGCTCAGCTCGCGCACATCCCAACGGCGATCGCTCGCGAGCCGGAAGACTTCTTCGCGCACGTCCACTCCTGATTCCACTCTGAGCGAAAACGATTGCCAGCCATCCTCCTCGGTCACATTGACATCGCGAACGGCGGGAATCTTCTTCAACTCAGCGGCGGCATCGTCATTTCCCGTCCGCGCTTCAAGAGTCACGCCACCAGCGGTGCGAATGTGTTGCACCAGGTTTTCCGGTGTGTCGTTCGCTTCAATGCGCCCTTTGTGAATGATGATAACCCGACTGCACGTCATCTCGACTTCAGGCAGAATGTGGGTCGAAAGCAGGATGGTGTGCTGCTTGCCCAGGTTCCTGATGAGCTCGCGCACCTGCCGGATTTGATTCGGGTCGAGTCCACTCGTCGGCTCATCCAGAATGAGCAGGTCAGGCTCGTGCACCAGCGCATCGGCCAGCCCGACGCGCTGCCGATAACCTTTGGAAAGCGCGCCGATGATTTTATTCTCCACCTCCTTTAAACCGCAAAGCTCCTTCACGTCGCCCACGCGCTCAGCCATACGCCGGTGGGGAATGTCCTTGAGGGCGGCGCGATAATTTAAGTACTCGGTCACCCGCATGTCGTTATAAAGCGGCACATTTTCCGGCATGTAACCGAGATGCGCGCGGGCCTGAAGCGATTGTTCGAAGATATCGAAGCCGGCGATTGAGGCGCGGCCGGAAGTCGGCGGCATAAAGCTGGCCAGAATGCGCATGGTCGTCGTCTTGCCGGCGCCATTTGGACCCAGAAACCCCATGATCTCGCCAGCGCCCACCTCGAAATTCAGATCGCGAATCGCGGTCTGGCCCGCGTATTTCTTGGTCAGGTTCTCGACTTTAATCATGGCGAATGAATGGAATGAGACAACTGCGACGCCGCGATGTTGTCGAAAAATTTTAGCGCGCTGTCAACGTCACCCTTCGAATCTGTCGAGTGCCATCGCTTCCAACAATGCCGACTGTAAGCTCGATCGCTGTTCCGGAGCGCGCAGAAGCCAGGAGCGATTCGATGGCGCGGACGGAGTTCACTTCGCGCCGACCGACGTAATAAACGACCAGCCCGCGCTCGAGTCCCGTCTCATCTGCCGGGCTCTCGGGTTCCACCGCGCTGACCAGAACTCCGCGCCGGACAAGCCCGAGCGCGTCGATGAGATCGGCCGTCAGGTCCTGTAATTGCATTCCGAAAAGCCGCTCCGCGTTCGCCGCCGCCGGTTGCTCGGGAGAAGTCGCGGGTGAGGGCGATGGCTGCCGTTGCGCGACCGCCTTAAATTGCTTCACCGCCTCGCGCACCGTCTCGCCGGGAATGGCGAAGCCGACACCCTGCGTCGGCACACCCTGCGGAGTAAAGGCCATCTTCGCTGAGCTAACGCCGACGAGCCGGCCTGCAATATCGACCACTGGTCCACCGGAGTTACCCGGATTAATGGCCGCGTCTGTTTGCAGCAGATTCTTGTATTCGAAATTGTCGATGGTGATATCTCGTTTCGCCCCGCTAAGCACCCCGCGACTGATCGAGCTGCCGTAGCCCACGGAGTTGCCCAGCACGATGACGGTCTCACCCAGCAGATTGGGCGAAAGATTATCGAGATTGATAAAAGGAAAACCGGTCTTGTCGTCGATCTTGATGAAAGCGAGGTCCTGTTTCGCGTCGCCCGTGACGTAATGCGCGTTATAGACTTTGCCGTCGCTGGTCGTCACTTCGATTTTCAAATCCGCCGCGCGCTGCACTACGTGCTCGTTGGTGACAATGTATCCGGCGGAATCGACGATGAAGCCTGAGCCGAGACTTTGCAGGCGCTGCCGGATTTCACGCGGCTCGCTCCGGTATGCGCCGAAGAACTGCGCCGCGAAATCTTCAAACGGATCGCGCACCTGCCGCCGCACCACGCGCTCGGCGTTGATGTTGACAACGGCGGGCATGACGTTGGCCACGGCGAGCACTGTCGGCTCGGAGGCGGGATCATTGGCAGTGGGCGACGGCGTGGCGACGGGCCCCTCCGCGAACACGCGGATCGAATCCGACATAACGGCCGCGATGAACGCCAGGGTCAAAAAGCGGCTCATGAGCGCGGGGAAGTAACGGAGCACGGTTGTCGATGTCAACTTGCGCTCAAGACGGTCTTTCTGGTTTTCTGGCTTCAAAATTTCTTTTCTCCAACCCGGGCAGTGGGTGGCACCGAGAGTAGATTTTGATATGCCCCGCCTCTCGGTGCCGGCGATTCGACCGTGATGAAAGGGATCGCGGCTTCGCCATCCCTTGCCGTGAAGTGGTTCGCAGCGGGCGCCGGATCTGGAGGCAAGGGGATTCGAACCCCTGACTTCCAGCTTGCAAAGCTGGCGCTCTACCAACTGAGCTATGCCCCCGCGCAAAGCTGATTCTAGAATGCCGGCGTTGGAATTCAAACGCCGCCGGCGCTCTCGTTCTGAAAGCTGGTATGATGCGGGAGGAGTTCGCTAAACTAATCAATGCACCCGGAAACTGAACTAGTTCGCCTTGCGGCGGAGAGCGATCTCCGCGCAGTGAGCGATATCTACAATCACTTCGTTCGCACTTCGACGGCGACCTTCCAGGTCGAGCCGGAATCGTTAGCAGAACGCGAGGAATGGTTCAGCCATCGTGCGGCAAGAGAGCCGGTCACGGTGTTATCTATTCATGGCGAAATCGTGGCGTGGGGAGCGCTCTCGCTTCACCGGGCGCGAAGCGGTTACCGGCACACCGCGGAGACCGGTTTACGTTCGGCAAGGTTATCACCGGCGCGGTTACGGTCGCGCGGTCCTGGCGGACTTGCTTCGACGGGCGCGCGAACTTGACTACCACACGCTGCGGGCCGGTTGCTGTCCCGAGGCAAGGGCGAGTATCGCCCTGAACGAGAGCTTCGGCTTTCGCGAAGTCGCGCGGTTACACGAAGTCGGCAGGAAGTTCGACCGCTGGCTCGATGTGACTTACTGGCAGCTCCTTTTGTAGGAGCGGGGACGTTTCGGCCAGAAATGCCGCCGGTGTTGGAGGAAAACCGGCTATTTGACGGCAGCCATCTGCCGCGCATTCCGGCGGCGAACATGCTGCGTCGCCCACAGAGCAACAGCGAGTCCCACAGCGGGGAACATTCCACCGAGCGTGCGGATTGAGGAGCCCAAGCGCGCCGAAGAGGTGGCGAGCTGTTGCTGAGGAGGCGAATCAAACCCACCGCTGACCTGGTTTAAAGGCATGGCGCCGTGGGCGAAAGCTGCGGAGGCCAGGCTGGCGGCAGCGGCGAGGCTGAGGATTTTGGTTTTGGAGGAACGAATGAGCGCAGACGTAATAGCCACGCTTTCTATAATTGCAATAATATAGCTTTTCGTCAACAGAAATTCTGCAGGTTGTAGCTGCGCTGTCCTCAGCGGCAGAGAAGCGTAGCCGATCGGATGGGCATCCGAGGAATGGGATCTCGACGGCGAGCGCAGCCCAAATGGGACCAGTTCGTCGAAAACATCTCAAGCCAGAACATCTCCAAGATCGCGAAAAACGGGCGCTTACAGAATCGGCAGTGGGCCGCTTCTATGCCACGTCTCAGACCATCGCACGCCTCTGCCGCCGAGGACGGACGGTAGCTACAACGCGGTTGTTTCAGGCGGCGCACGGGGCCAGGTTGCGCGGCACTCATCGTCCTCGGCCCGGGTTGCTTCGCCCGACCGGAGTCCCTTACGCCGCCGTCACCAGCTCGCAGAACTTTTCCAGATCGATGTTGCCGCCGGAAACAACTGCCACAATTGGCCCCATGCCGGCTTTACCGCTCAGCGCCGCCGCCAGCGATAAAGCACCGGCGCCTTCGGCGATGACGCGCATTCCTTCCGCCATCAATTTCATCGCCATCCTCGTCTCTTCCAAGCTAACGACGATCGATCCATCCACCACATTGCGCATCCGCTCCCACATCCGCGGGAAAATACTTTTCCCGCCGGCGCCATCGACGAACGAGTACCGCCAATCGTGAAACTGTTGCGCCGATCCGCGCGCGAACGACAAGGCGCCGGGCGAGGCCGTCTCCGGCTCCGCGCCCCAGACCTGAATGCCTGGCTTCAGAGCTTTCATCACGCTGCCGAGACCCGCGATTAAGCCGCCGCCGCCGATCGCCGCCACCACCGCCGCGGTTTCCGGTGCGTCTTCCAGAATCTCGAGGCCGACAGTGGCATTGCCGGCGATGAAATTGTCATCATCAAATGGATGAACAAACGTCCCATCCACCCTGGGGAACGCGCGCTCTTCCATCGCTTGCCACGCGACATCGAAGGGCACCGGAATGAGCCTGGCGCCAAGCGCACGCATTCGTTCCACCTTCGACGCCGGCGCAGTCTCGATCACCACGACCGAGCAGGGCACGCCAGCTTTTCGTGCGGCGTATGCCACGCCTTGGCCGGCGTTTCCCGCGCTGATCGTCCACACTCCGCGGCTCCGTTCTTCGTCTGATAACATCGCGACGGCATTAGCTGCGCCGCGCAATTTGTAAGCGTTGATCGGCTGAAGATTTTCCAGCTTCAAACGAATGTCAGAAAAACCGGGACCCAACTCTAACTTAACGAGTGGAGTACGAACGATCGTGCGCGCGATCCGCTCGCGCGCCTCGCGTATTTCGGCCAAGGCGATGGGACGAACCGGTTCGAGCTTGGTCATTCTCGTAAATGCATCCTAATTGGCACGAAAACTTCTCCAAAAACGTTGTGCGTATTTTGATTGCCGATGATCAGAAGAGCGTCGGCACCACCTTGGCCGCGCTCGTCTGCGGCTGCAAACACGAAGTAGTCGAGGTGGTAGGCTCCGGGCTCGAGGCTATCCATGCCTATAGCCGTCATCGACCCGACGTGGTTCTGATGGATTATTGGATGTCGAAGCTCAACGGCGCGACCGCTTGCCGAAATATTCTCGCGAAAGATCCGGCAGCGCGAATCATTCTGGTTTCAGGCTTCGATCCAGGCGGCGAAGCGCGCGATGCCGGCGCCATCGCCGTCCTACAAAAGCCTGTCGGACTGCGGCGCTTGGAAGAAGCGCTCGAGGTCGCAGCCGCGATCTGAAGTAGGCCAGTTAGTTCGACGGCCCTTTTGGCGGCCAAAAGAACAATTTGGAATAGATGTAGCCTATTGCTTCGGCCGCGACGTTCTTTACGCCCTCACTTGATTCCCACCAACGACCAGCATCGTAATCCGGATTTTCCACGGCAATGATACCCACCTTAACTTTGCTGCCGAAAGCCTTTTGAAAAAGCAGCTGACTGCGGCGGGCATGCGTGTTCTCCGTCATCACATCGAATTTATCAACCTGGCGGCCCTTCTCGCGCAGCCAGTCCCGTAGCGCGACGGCCGAGGCGTAAGTGCGATCTCGACCGTTGACGCGGGACGGAACCATCTGCACGGCATCCGCCGGCACGCCGGCTACCCGCAGACGGCCGGCTCCTGCATTGGCCGAAGTATTAAATTCGTTTGAATAACCGCCCTCGCCGGTAATAGGACCTCCGGTCGTATAGATTTGGTCGTAATGGCCGGCAGCGAACTCGCGCGCTGCTTCGCGGATTGTAAACCGCGGAACCCAACCTTCTACGATCAGTGTGCGAGCCTGTGGAACACGCTCCGTGATTGCGAGAAACGAATATGCATTTTCAAGGCAAAACCAAGTGGTCAGACCTAGAAGTATTTGGACGGCTAACCAGCCACGTAATGATAGTCCCCAGCGTTCCCGCCGGGTGAGCAACCCTGCGAGCTTTCTTGCGGCCGGCAGGTTAGTCATGTCTTTTGGAAATCAGAAGCGTTAACGGGCTCAAGATAGACCTTAGTAGAAATAGATAAGGGGTTTTCTTCGTTAAGATACCAGGTCGCTCCACTACTCCATTAATCACGTGGCGCGCAACTTCAAAACCGCGGGCCTCACCTAGCAGGCGCATTGCCTCGTGGCGAATGCGGGTGCAAACGAGACTAGTCCGCCGTTTTTCCAATTCTTTACGCTCTTTCCCATGAAAGGAAGGAAGAAACTCCGCTAAAATACGATCGTTATCCGAACAAAAACGGTCCCACGAAGTACAAGTCTTACTTTCATCGTGCAAACGGAAAGCCGCGACCGGAGCATCGACAGCAAGAGGCGAAAGATTATCAGCCGCCAGCCGGCACCAGAATTCCCAATCGAAGGCATAATGCATCGCCTCATTCAGATATCCGATTCGAGAGAGCAAGCTACGCTTCCAGAACGTCCCCGGTTGATGAAAGTGCTCCTTTTGTAATAGCCAATCTATCAGTTGGCGATTCTTGCCTTGCCGCCGAACTTCCGTGGGTTCGTTCGGATCGTCATTGAGAAAAAGCACACTGCCAGAAACCCATTCAGCCGAATCGCTGGCGCGTGCCGCGCCTAGTAGCGTAGACAACGCACCCGGGAGAAAGTAGTCGTCACTATTAATCCATCCAATCCAATCTCCCGTTGCTCTCTTAAGTCCTTTGTTAATCGCATTAGCCTGTCCCGCATCCTTCTCACTTACGTAATAACTAAGGTAAGCCGCATACTTACATATGATTTCGAACGAATTATCGGTGCTACCTCCGTCTATGATTATGTACTCTAGCTCGTCGTAATCTTGTAGCAGGACGGAACGGATGGTTTCCTCCAGATATTCCCCTTGGTTGAAGCTGGGCGTGATAATACTGACCTTCGGCCAGCCTGGAATACTCTCACTCGCCTGGCCACTTCCGGAATCTTCTGTCCACGGCCAGCCAGCTTTTCCGGGAGGTGCTGCTGGCAGGTCGGCTATGCGCATACGGCTGACCGGATACTAAATCACGCAGCAAGCGAACGGTAGAGTTCAATCGTCTGAGAAGCCGTCGCATCCCAGCTGAAGCGGCTAGCCCGCGCTATCCCCTCCTCGATCAATCCCACCCTGGTAGACCCAAGGTCCCTAAGCGACAAGAGCGCGTCCGCTATTTCGTCTACCGATTCCGGATTCACTATAATGGCT
>QHBL01000011.1 GCA_003244125.1 Chthoniobacterales bacterium | reverse complement strand
TCCTGCATGTAACGGCGCGAGACCGCTTCGAGCTCGTTGCGCGAAAGCTTCGTCGGATCGCATGCGATGCCACCTTTAGCGCCGCCATAGGGCAAACCGGCGAGCGCGCATTTCCAGCTCATCCACATGGCGAGCGCCGCCGTTTCGCCCATGGAGAGATCGGGCGCGAAACGCGTGCCGCCTTTGGTCGGGCCGAGCGTGAGGTGATGTTGCACGCGATAACCCTGGAACGTCTGCGTCGTGCCATCGTCCATGTGCACCGGCAGCGTGACCGCGACGGCGCGCTTCGGCAGCATCAAGCGCTCGCGATGATTGGGATCGATTTGGAGATAATCGGCGATGACGCGGAATTGCTCGCACGCCATGCGGAAAATATCGTCGTCATAAATCGTGAGCCCGGAACTCATGATGAGCAAAGGCGCAGGAATTGCGCCGGAACCGTGCTATTTCCGGTGTAGAGGCGTTTGTGTCAAACGCCGCGCGCGCGCGCGGACGGGCGGAAGACAGACGTCTCGTCTGTCCCGGCAGGCGGGCGTCGCGCCTGTCGAACAATGCAACGGGAAAGCACGCTGATGTTTACAGATCGAGCCCCCGCCCGGAAACTGCGCCCATGAGCAACAATTGGAGCAACGCACGTCTGGAAACAGTCGCCGTTCACGCGGGCAATGAAATCGACCCCAGCACCGGCGCAGTCTCGCCGCCGATTCATCTCTCCACCACTTTCCAGCGCGACATCGAAGGCACCTACTCGCGCGGGTTCATGTACTCACGCAACGAGAATCCAAGTCGGAGCGCTCTCGAGCGGGGCGTGGCTGCTCTCGAAGGCGGCGCCGCGGCGGCAGCGTTCGGCAGTGGAATGGCGGCGGCGATGAGCATGTTCCAGGCACTCAGTCCGGGCGATCATATCATCGCGCATGCCGACGCTTACTACGGCACCATCCGTTTGCTGCGGGATGTTTTCCTGCGTTGGAAACTCGAAGTCGATGTCGTCGACATGTGTGACGCGGCCGCGGCGAAAGGCGCGCTGCGCCAGAACACAAAACTACTCTGGATCGAAACGCCTTCGAATCCGCTCTGGCGCATCGTTGACCTCGGCGCAATCACCGCTCTGGCGCATGATGCCGGCGCGATCTGCGTTTGCGACAACACCTGCTCGCCCACCATTCAGCGGCCGTTCGAGTTCGGCGCCGACATTGTTCACTACTCAACCACAAAGTACTTCGGCGGACATTGCGACGTTCTCGGTGGAATCCTCGTCAGCAAAAAGGACGATGAATTCTTTCACCGCGTTCGCGCCATTCAATACACCGGCGGCGCTGTCCCCTCGCCTTTCGATTGCTGGCTCGTGGCGCGCGGCATGCGCACGCTGCCGTGGCGAATGCGCGCGCATTCCGAGAACGCGCTCAAGGTGGCGACGTTTTTGTCGCAACACCCGCAAATCGAACGCGTCCACTTTCCTGGGCTGCCTTCGCATTCCGGACACGACATCGCTGCAAAACAGATGACCATGTTCGGCGGCATGCTCTCGATTGAAGTGAACGGCGGACGTGAGGCGGCAATCGGCACTGCGGCGAAAACAAAAATTTTCACCCGCGCGACAAGTCTCGGTGGGGTGGAAAGTCTGATCGAACATCGGGCGTCAATCGAAGGCGCTGTCTCGCGTTCACCGCAAAGTCTGCTGCGCGTATCAATCGGGCTGGAGAACGCCGATGATTTGATAGAAGACCTGGACCAGGCATTACGCCAGGCGCGCCGTTCTGGGTAGCGCACGCGTCCCGCGTGCTGGTTTCGGCGTCGCGCCGAAACAATCTTTCATTGAGGCGACGTTGCAGCAAAAGTCCGCGAACCCGAGGACGCGTTCGCCAGCACGCGGGACGCGCGCGCTACCCAGACACTCAGCGTCGTAGACGTCGCCGAACCACGTCAAACAACTCGCGAAACTCATTCACGCGCAGCAAGAACGCTGCGCTGAAGAACGCGCCTGCGCCAAGCACAATCGTCACAAGTAGCGCGACCAGTTTTTGCAACAAACGCTGCTGCTCCCACGCGCCGAGCCACCAATGATTCGCCGCCCAGCAGATGAGCGCGAGCAGCGCGCCCGCCAAACCGAGCCTCGTTAGCTCGCTCAGGAGCCGGCGCGTTTCCAAGCCGCCTGTCTGTTTCGCCATCAATACGTAAAGCAGAAGGAAATTTACTGTCGCCACGATGCTGGTGGAGAAGGCCAAACCTCGATGTCCCCAGCCCAGACGAAAAGTGAACAGCCAGTTCAGAAATAGGTTTGTGCCGATGGCGAGAAAGCTCACCAGCATCGGCGTGTTGCGTTTGCCGATGGCGTAGAAGGCCGGCGTCAAAACTTTCAGGGCCGAATATGCCACCAACCCGAGGGCGTAGAATTGCAGCGCGCCCGCTGTCTGCCGCGTCATCTCCGCCGTGAAACGCCCGTGCTCGTAGATCACACTGATGATCGGCGCCGCCAGCATAGCGAGGCCGACGGCCGACGGAATTGTGAGCAAGAACGCCAGGCGCATTCCGCTGGCGAGAATGCCGCGGAATTCCTCGGTGTTTCCAGTGGCCGCGCTTTTCGAAGCGAGCGGCAGCGTCACTGTGCCGATGGCAACGCCGAAAATTCCGAGCGGCAATTGCATGAGGCGAAATGCGATGTTGAGCCAGCTCACCGGACCGTTGCCGAGGCTGGCGGCGAAACCGCTGTTGATGAGTACGTTCACCTGCACCGCGCTGGCGGCGATCACCGCTGGCGCCATCAAACTAAGAACGGTGCGCACGCCCGAATCGCGCCACTGGAAATCGGGGCGGTATCTGTAACCGACGCGCCCGAGCGAAGGAAACTGCGCCGTGAGTTGCCACAATCCGCCAACGAGCGTTCCGATGGCGAGACCCGCGAGCGAACGCGTGCCGAAATGCGGATCGAACCACCAGCCGAGACCGACGCCGGCAATGATGGAGCCGAGGTTGAAATAACTCGACGCCATCGCCGGCGGACCGAAAACATGTTTCGCGTTCAGCATTCCCATGACGAGCGCCGCGAGCGAAACGAGCAGCATGAACGGCCACATGATGCGCGTGAGGAGAACCGTGAGTGCGGTCTTCTCTGCGTCCCAATTCCACCAGGTCAACAAATCGACCAGCTGCGGCGCGAAGAGGATGCCGAGCAGCGTCACCGCGCTCATGAACACGGCGGTGAGCGTCGCGACTTTATTCGCCAGCCGCCACGCCGCCTCGTCGCCCTCGGTCGCGATCTTCCCCGAAAACGTGGTGATGAACGCGGTGGAAAGCGCGCCTTCGGCAAACAGATCCCGCAGCAAATTCGGCAACCGGAACGCCATTAGAAACGCGTCCAGGTTTTTACCTGCGCCAAATAAGCCGGCGAAAATCTGCTCGCGAATCAGCCCCAGGATTCTGCTGCACAAAACCGCGAGCCCGACGACCCCGGTGGCGCGTGTGCTGACTCGCGGCTGCTTCGGCGCGACGCTCACAATCCCGTCGGCAAATCGATGAAATTCCTCTCGAGCTGAAACGTCCTCGCCAAATGCTCGGCCAGGGTTTTGACGCCGAGTGTCTCGGTGGCGTAGTGGCCGCCGAGCAGAAGATTGACGCCGAGCTCGTGCGCGGCGACGGCGGCCCAATGCGGCGCTTCGCCGGTGATGAAGGTGTCGATGCCTTCCGCAGCTACGCGCGCAATCTCGCCCCCCGCGCCGCCGGTGATGACGCCGACTTGACGGCTTGTTTTCGGACCAGCCGCCGTGGAGTGAACGCGACCGTTCACAGCAGCTTCTAATCGTCGGGTGATTTCTTCTAACGAGATCTCGACCGCAGCGCGGCGGCCGAGCAACGAACCTTTCTCCTCGAAGAACGGTTCGGAATTTTCTATCCCGAGCGCGCGCATCAGCAGCACGTTGTTGCCGAGCTCGGCATGCAAATCGAGCGGCAGATGCGCGCT
>QHBL01000167.1 GCA_003244125.1 Chthoniobacterales bacterium | reverse complement strand
GGAATTCGTGCGAATTGCGAACTCGTTCCGGGCCGACATGACAGTGATCAAAGGCGGGGATCGCTACGCGGCTTCCAGTTTGATCGAAGTGCTGCGGGCCAATCTGGATTGCGGTGCCCGCTTCACGCTGGAGGCGCGTGGAGTCGATGCCGAAAAGGCGGTCACGCGATTGGAAAAGCTGCTGGCAGAATTCCGTCACCGGAAAGAAGACTGACGATTTCCGAACTCGCCGCAGACAAAAATTGACGGCGACGGCGTCTTCTAGCTGAATCTACAGGTGCCGCTGACGGCATCCAATTCTCACCGCGTTATGACTGATCTTCGTTTCGCCTTTCGCCAGCTGATCAAATCGCCGGGATTCACTCTGCTCGCGCTTCTCACCCTCGCGCTTGGGATCGGGTTGAACACCGCGATTTTTAGCCTGATCAACGATCTCTTCCTGCGCAGCCTGCCTTTTGCCCAGCCGCAGAATTTGGTGCACCTGCTCGCGGGCGACAAAGGCCGGATGGGCAAGGAGATCAATCTGCCGCTCGGCGCGCCGCGATTTCTGCATTATCGCGACGGCCAAAGCATCTTCTCCGGACTCGCCGCCGAGAATGGGACCGCCGAGACCCTCACCGGCCTGGGCGATCCGGTGCAGCTGCCAGTCTTCAAAGTGACGGCTAATTACTTTGACGTTCTCGGCGTTCGCCCAATCCGCGGCCGCAACTTTTTGCCCGCCGAGGAGGAAGGCGCGGACGTCGCGCTGGTGAGCGAAAATTTCTGGCGGAAACGCCTTGGTGGCGATGCCAACGTTATTGGCCGCGGCATCACGCTCGATGGTGTGGCGCACAACCATCGTCGGCGTGCTCCCGAACATGCCGGCGAAATGGGTCGGGCCAAACGGCAACGAGGTCTGGACGACGAAGCCGTTTGTTATCCCCGGATTTTCGCATGAACGCATGATGCGCGGCACTGGTTTTCTGCGAGTGGTCGGGCGACTCAAGCCCGGCGTGAGCGTGGAGCAGGCGCGCGCCGCCCTGCCCGCGCTGGAGCAAAGTTATGGCACGCAATATCCCGACAAGATCGACGCGCAGTTGACCACCGCGATGAAAACGTTGCCGGAAGATGTGACGGAAAACATCCGGCCGGCGTTTGCCACGCTGCTGGGCGCGGTCGCGTTCGTCCTGCTCATCGCGTGCAGCAATGTGGCCAATCTTCTGCTCGTGCGTTTCAGCGGACGCCGCCGCGAAATCGCGTTGCGAATGGCGCTTGGCGCGTCGCGCGCGGGCGTGGTGCGGTTGTTCGTGCTCGAGAGCGTGCTGGTGAGTGCGCTCGCCGGTCTGCTCGGCGCAACTCTGGCCTGGCGTCTCGTGCCGCTCGTGCCGCAGATAGCGGCAAATTTTCTTCCGTTCGAGGGCAACCGGGCAACGAGCCTGTCATTGCCGGTGCTCGGATTCACCATCGGCTTGTCACTGCTCACTGGCCTGCTCATGGGCGTTTATCCCGCGTTGCAAAGCTCGCGCGCTGACCTTGTCGATGGACTGAAAGAAGGCGGCCGCGGCAGCAGTGGCAGCGTGCGGCAGCAGCGGTTCCGCAAAATTCTCGTCGGCGCGCAGGTCGCGCTTTCCGTCACGCTGCTAGCAGGCGCGGCGTTGCTCATCGCGAGTTTTGTCCGGCTCAGCCATCAAAGCACCGGCTTTCGCTCCGATCATCTCTGGGTCGGTTTCGTCACATTTCCGAGCGCGACCTATCCCGACATTCCTTCGCGCAATCGTTTCGCGGAGCAAACGCTCGATTCCTTGCGAAACACTCCGCGCGTGGAGAATGTCGCAGTGAGTGGCGATTTCCCGCTCGCCGGAGGCAACGGCCAAACGCTCTACGCTCGCGCCGACCGTGAGCTCCTGCCCATTCCGCAACGTGCCGCCGCGCCGTCACACGATGTCGGTTCTGGTTATTTCCGCGCCTGGGGCATTCCAGTTCTGGCCGGGCGCGAGTTCGATCAACATGACATCGAAGGCCGGCAGAACGTCGTCCTCATCAGCCAGGCCGGCGCCAAGAAAGTCTTCGGCGATGAAAATCCCATCGGGAAAACATTGCTCGTTACCAGCAGCAGCGTGGCGTGTGAAATCATCGGCATCGTCGGCGACGTGCGCAGCGATCGGCTGAACGTAGCTAACGAGATGGAGTTTTACCGGCCCTGGGGGCAGGAGAACTTTCCCTTCATGACCATCGCCGTGCGCAGCAATCAGCCGCTCGACGCCATCACCAAACTGGTGCAGACCGCGATCAACCGGATCGACCGCGGCATCGCCATCGCCCAGCCCCAAATGATGGACACGGTGGTGGCGCAGGCGCTCGGGCAGGCGCGGTTGGTCATGGTGTTGCTCGGCATTTTCGCCGGCGTGGCGTTGCTGCTGGCGACGGTGGGAATCTATGGCGCGGTGGCATATTCGGTCGAGCAGCGCACCGGCGAAATCGGTGTGCGTATGGCCCTCGGCGCGCAAACGATGGACGTGCTCCGCCTGGTCGTAGGTCAGGGAATGAAGCCGGTCGTCGTCGGATTGATCGCCGGAATCGCGGCTGCTCTCGCACTCGGCCCGCTGCTCACCTCACAGCTCTACGAAGTCTCCGCGCATAATCCGCTCGTGCTCGCGCTGACTGCCCTAGTCCTTGGCCTGGCCGCGCTGCTCGCGTGCCTCTTTCCGGCGCGGCGCGCGAGCATGCTCAACCCCGTGGAAGCTTTGCGGGTGGAATAATCTCCGCAGCTCGGGTTGCGATTATTACCGGCGCAAACGCGCGGCGGACATCGCCCGACGATCTCGCAGGTCCCGATGATATGTTGCTATACAGCATATCATGATTTTACCCTGGAGCTGCACAACGTCGATCGGGTAGCGCACGCGTCCCGCGTGCTGGCGAGGGCGTCTCGCCTTCGCGGACTTGCGAGGATCGGTATCTCAGACCACGAGGCGGCGTAAAGGAAAAGATCGTTTCGGCGCGACGCCGAAACCAGCACGCGGGACGCGTGCGCTACCCACGCGCTTGCGCGGCAGCGGCTCCACGTGAAAGTACCGCGTGAGCTTCGCCGGAATTCTCGATAATCTGCCGCTGACGAAGAGCGCCACGGTGCGCAGCTTCGAGGCACTACTCGCGCCAAAGAACGCTCGGGAGCTCGACGCTATGGCCACCCGCGCGCGCTCTCTCACGCTTCAGCATTTCGGCCGCACCATGCGGCTCTTCGCGCCGCTTTATCTCTCGAACGAGTGCATCAACAGCTGCCGTTACTGCGGCTTCTCTCGCGAGAACCCGATCCTGCGCCTCACTCTCTCGATTGAGGAA
>QHBL01000024.1:309-4315 GCA_003244125.1 Chthoniobacterales bacterium | reverse complement strand
CTGGCCTGTTATCAAGGTAATCGAGACGGCCACCGACCAGGGGAAATCCCTCATCGCCAAGATCAATTACGGGAGCGGCAAAATCCAGCTTCTCGTCGAGCCATGGTTTCACCGTGTGCTGATCGGATGAGGCAATATCAGTAAGGTGGTTCGCCATGAGGGAGCGCACGTGACTGCCTATGAGCTGCGTGGCGAGAAACTGGTCGCTGCCACGACGCTGCAATCGCGGCGCCAGGTTCCACGCGGTGATCGCCGTCAACGCCAGCGCAGCGGCAAGCGCGAGCCAATTCCATCGTTTTCCCGAAGCTACTCGATGCGCAAGCGCAGTTGAGCTATCGGCTCTTCGAGCGAGAGGCGGAGCGCGAGGCCGAGGAGTTCAAGTTTCGTTTTGACGTTTATCCCATAACTCAGCGGCGCGGCATGCACACGCAGGTGCCGACGTTTCTGATAAACATTCACAAGATCGACAGCGTGCAAGACGCAGACGCTTACATCGCGCGATTGAATGCGATTCCGAAGCTGTTCGATCAATTGATCGGTAGCTTGCGTACGCGCGAAAATAAAGGTGTCATTGCACCGCGGTTTGTTTTCCCGCTTGTTCTCGACGCCTGCCACAAGGTCATCCGTGGTAAGCCATTCGACTCAAGCGGGGATAAGAGTCCTTTACTCGTCGACTTCACAAAAAAAATCGGCGCCCTCGGGAATGTTGATTCCGAAACACGAGATCGACTGCTTTCTCAGGCAACGACGGCGCTGAAGGAGTCGATTAAACCGGCCTACGAGAAATTGATTGGCTTTCTCGAAGAACAATCCAAACGCGCCAATGACGACGCTGGTGCCTGGAAGCTTCGCGATGGGGCCGACTTCTACCGTTCCTGTTTGCGCATCAGCACGACAACGGACCTAAGCGCGAAGGATATTCATGAGACCGGTTTGAAAGAAGTTAGCCGCATCCAGGCCGAGATGATCAAGGTTAAGGACAAGGTTCGATTCAAAGGGGATCTCCAGGCGTTCTTCAAGTTCATGCGTGAAGATCAACGATTCTATTTACCCGACACGGAGGAAGGTCGCTCGAAGTATCTCGCGAACGCAATCAGCATTATCGATGAGATGAAGAAACATCTTGGTGAGTTGTTCCTTACCAAACCCAAGGCCGACATTGTCGTTAAGGCGGTGGAAAGCTTTCGCGACCTGTCCGCTGGGCACGCGTTTTACCAGCGGCCTTCTCCGGACGGCAAATGGGCCGGAACGTTCTATGTCAATCTGCATAACATCGCGAGCAATCCCACTTACCAGCTTGAAGCGCTTGCCTATCACGAAGGAATTCCCGGGCACCACATGCAAACTGTCATTGCTCAGCAACTGACCGGCATTCCGAAGTTCCGTAGATTTTCAAACGCCTACACCGCATACAGCGAAGGCTGGGGCTTATATAGCGAGCTAACTCCAAAGGAGATTGGGATGTATCAAGACCCCTACTCCGACTTCGGGCGTTTAGCACAGGAGCTTTGGCCGGCGGCGCGTTTGGTAGTGGATACGGGCATACACGAGAAGAAGTGGACGCGCGAGAAGGCGATTGATTATCTGAAGCAAAATACTCCGAACTCTGAGGCGGATTGTATCGACTCCGTATACCGGTACATCGTCAATCCAGGTCAGGCGACCGCCTACACGATTGGAATGATTAAAATTCTCGAACTGCGAGAGAAAGCGAGGAAAGAACTCGGAAGCAAGTTCGATATACGCGATTTTCACAATGCAGTTCTCTCAAACGGCGAAGTGCCGCTCGATGTGCTGCAAGAGCAGATCGAGCGCTGGATACACTCCAAAAAATTGGCCCGCAGAAAAGTCTGCGTCCTTTGTGTTCGTGTTTCGTCTGCATGGAGGAATGCTGCGGTATTTTCTCCATCTATGCTAAAGGCCGACGCCGAGTCGCGTCGTATCAACCGTCGCAAGTTCATTGCGCTCGGCAGCGCCGGCCTCGGAGCTTTGGCGGTACAGCGGGCGGCTGCGCGAGAGCTTGGCGATGGGCGTCGTCCGTATGGTGAGCGGTCACCTTTTGAGCACGCAGGCCGCAGCTTTGGCACCTCTGTTACTCCAGGCACTGGATCGAGCCGCACGCCTCTGCAGGATCTGTGCGGGACAATCACACCGTCGTCGCTACACTTTGAGCGGCATCACTCCGGTGTTCCGAAGATCGATCCCAATGCACATGAGCTATTGCTGGAAGGCTTGGTTGAGCGGCCGGTGGTCTTCACGCTCAAAGAACTGCGACGCTTTCCGGCAGTTTCACGGGTTTACTTCCTTGAGTGCGCCGGAAACAGTGGCCGCGAGCATGAAGGCCGGCCCGGAGAAAATGCGCAGAAGAGCCATGGGTTGTTGAGCAACACGGAATGGACCGGCGTGCCGTTGAAGATTGTTCTCGATGAAGCCGGTCTCAAACGATCGGCGCGCTGGATAGTCGCTGAAGGCGCGGACGCTTCGAGATTGTCGCGCAGCCTTCCGCTCGAAAAAGCACTCGCTGATGTGTTGCTCGCATACGGGCAGAACGGCGAACCGTTACGGCCGGAACAAGGTTATCCGCTGCGGCTGGTTGTTCCCGGCTGGGAAGGCAACGTGAACATCAAGTGGGTCGATCGCATCATGGTGACGGACGAGCCGTTCATGACGCGCGACGAAGCAGCCAACTCCACCGATCTCATGCCGGATGGGAAGGCGCGCTGGTTTACCTTTGTCATGGAAGCGAAATCCGTCATTACTCATCCATCAGGCGAACAGTTCCTTGATCGGAAAGGTTTCTACGAAATCTCGGGGCTGGCGTGGTCAGGTCGTGGTCGCATCACCCGCGTCGAAGTGTCAACCGACGCGGGCAAAAGCTGGAAGGATGCTCAGCTGAACGGGCCTGTGCTGCCGAAAGCAGCGACACGGTTTTCGCTTCTTTGGAGATGGGAAGGAGATGAAGCGGCTTTGCAATCGCGTTGCACGGATGAGACCGGCTACCTTCAGCCGACACGCGAGCAGTTGATCTCTGTCCGCGGGCTCCATCCCGGGCCGGACGGCTTCAATCACTATAACGGCATTAAGACTTGGTTCGTCCACAAGGACGGGAAAGTGAGTCATGTCTAAAGGTGCCATTATCTGCCGACTCGGGATTGTAGCTTTAGCTGCTGTTGCCTTGTTTTCGAAAAACGGCGGCGCTTCACCTGCAGCTCTACGCTACCAGCTTGGCCGCTCAGCGACGGCGGAAGATTTCATCAAGCATAATTACCTTGTTGGGCCGAAAGGCACTGGTTTACCGAAGGGACGAGGGACAGCGGCAAAAGGTCGAACTATCTATCTGCAAAGCTGTGCGATGTGTCACGGTCAAAAAGGCGAAGGCACTGACAACTTTCCGCCGCTTGTTGGCGGACTGGGAACGCTGAAGGCGGATAATCCGCTTCCAACCATTGGAAGCTACTGGCCGTATGCCACGACTGTTTGGGATTACATCAATCGCGCGATGCCTTACACTGCTCCGGGAACCCTTAAGCCTGACGAAGTTTACGCGATCACGGCCTATCTTCTGTCTTTGAATGGCATTGTGCCCGAAAGCCCCGAATTGAATGAACGGACATTGCCGGACGTGAAAATGCCGAATCGCGATGGCTTTGTTCCTGATTCTCGACCTGACGTGAAGTAGTGCGCGTAGGGCATGGAGGTTATAACTTCGTGCTGTCAGCCGCTGAGTAGCTCAGCACAGAACGTCAAAGAGAAACACGCCATCTGTATCAGGTGCAACGTCGTAGTTTGAACTAAGTAGCAGCCGGGCAATGAGAATTTCCTCTGGAGGAATTACGAACGCGATCGATCTGGAAAGCGCGAGGCCGAATCGGTCAATGCCTTTGGCGCGCAAATTGATGTTGCTCACGGCAGTGGCGGCCGGCTTGGTCTATCCGTTCATCCTGCGAGCTTTTCACGTCGCCATCTCGAGCGATAGCGGCGGCATTGTCGGCGTCCGCCGTTATGG
>QHBL01000024.1:0-282 GCA_003244125.1 Chthoniobacterales bacterium | reverse complement strand
TCAATTGTCACGCCCACTCATTTCGAACTGCGAGCGCGCCGGCTGGCTTTTGCGGGTGTCGCTGCTCCTCCGCTGTTCGTGTTCGCCGGCGTATCACTTGGTCTGCTTGGGAAGCCGATCACTGACTTAACCGCCTGGATCGCAGGTTGGCTCGCAGCTGCACTATACGGCCTATCCGCTGACAATAAGCCAGCCGATACTTGGGCCGGATCGGTCAGCCGTTTGCGCGTCATTCATGGCGTCTCGGCTGCGCTGCTCTGCTTCTTCTTGCTGTTTCACCTC
>QHBL01000132.1 GCA_003244125.1 Chthoniobacterales bacterium | reverse complement strand
CAGCTTTGATGCGCGCGTCGCGGATGAGGTTTTCGACGGCGTCGTTCTCAATAAGCAGAGCCTGGAATACGCCGTCGTCGAAACCTGAGCGGCGGAAAATCTCGGCGATGGCGAGCGCGCATTGCGGCACGTTGGAAGCGTGCTTGAGCAGGGCGACATTGCCGGCCATGAGCGCGGGAACGGCGAAACGAAATACCTGCCAAAAGGGGAAATTCCACGGCATGATCGCGAGCACGATGCCGAGCGGCTGGTAGCGGATGGAACTGCGTTTCGCATCCGACTTCACGATCTGCTCGCGCAGGAATTCCTCACCGTGCTCCGCATAGAAGCGGCAACAGCGCGCGCATTTCTCGATTTCGTCCAGCGAACCGCGAAGCAGTTTGCCCATCTCGGTTGTGATGATGCGAGCGTAGGCATCGCCCTCGGCCTCGAGGACCTCTGCCGCACGAGCCAGTTTCTCAGCGCGTTCTGCCAATGACGCGCGGCGATGTTGCTCAAACGCAGCGGTCGCCATTTGCAATGTGCGCTCGATTTCTGCCGCCGTCTGCGCCTGGAACTCTCGAATCGTTTCTCTGGTTGCCGGATTGATCGACGCGATGGCCATGTTGGATTCTATCGCGCCGGGGCGAGACGGCGAATCGCGTCTTCCGGTGAGCACAGGCTGCCACCCTATTGCCCACGGCAGCCTGCCGTCTGGCGTCTGCAATCCGTGCGCCCGAATATTCTCGAACTCGTCATCAACACTCCGCGCGCATGTGCTCGGCAAGCTGCCGAGCACAGCAGGCTGGCAGCCTGCGCTCCCCAGAACCTGTCGTCGGCCGCGGAGAGTTAACTCGACAACCTCAACCCACGCGGGATCAGCACGCGGTCGAGCAGGTCGAACATTGCCTGCACCACGAGCGCGAGAAGAGCGGCGGGAATTGCTCCCTGCAAAATCGTGGCGTGATCGTTCAGATTGAGCCCGCTGATAATCGGCTCGCCCAGGCCGCCTGCGCCGATGAGCGCCGCGAGCGTGGCGGTGCCGATGTTAATGACTGCGCTGGTTTTGACCCCGGAAAGAATCGAGCGCGAGGCGAGCGGGAGATAGATTTTGCGCAGTCGCTGCGCGCCGGTGAGACCAAGCGCGATGGCGGATTCGCGGAGCGGCCGCGCGATGTCCTGCAATCCGCTGGCAGTGTTCCGCACGATCGGCAGCAGGCTGTAGAGAAAGAGCGCCGCGATGGCGGTGCGCGCACTGATGCCGAAGAACGGCAGCGGCACCAGAAGCGCGAGAAGCGCGAGCGAAGGAATTGTTTGCACTATGCCGGTGATTGCGAGAATCGCATGACTCACCGCGCCGCCGCGGCTTGCGATAATGCCCAGCGGCACACCGATGATGATCGCGAGCAACAGCGAAATACCGACAAGTTCGAGATGGCGAGAAGTCCAACGCCAGAGTTTGTGCGCGAATGATTCCGCCGCCGCGCCGCCGCTCCCGCCGAAGTAGAGCTGTGCGGCGCGCGCGTAATCCTTGGTGCGCTCCGCTGCCGCATTGAGCTGAATCATCCGCGTTTCATCGATTGTGCCCGCGAGCTTCTTCAGCGCGACGAACGCCGATGCCGGTAGAGTTTTGCGAAAGAGAAAGACCGCTTTGTATTGCGGAAAGAAGAGCCAGTCATCGCGCAAAGTGACGAGGTCGTTCTCCGCGATCTTCGCGTCGGTCGAATAGGCATCTTTCACGTCGATCTCGCCGCTGGCCAGACCAGCGTACCCGAGCGCGTGCTCGATCCCGCGGACACGCGTCGTCGCCAGACCATAGCGTGCGCTCAGCGGCTGCCATCCATCGTGCCGATCGAGGAATTCGGGCGTAAGTCCGAACTTCAGCTCCGGATGCGCGCGCAGATCGCTGATCGATTTAACGCCGAGACGCGTTGCCGTCTCGCGCCGCATCACCAAGGCGTAAGTATTGTCGAATCCCAGCTCGTCGCTCATCGCGATGCCGAACCGGTCCAGCTCAGCTCGAACCTCCGCTGACGTCGCTCCCGGCTTTTTCAAAATCTCCTCAGCAATCGTGCCGGTGTATTCCGGATACAGATCGATGCCGCCGCCGCGCAGCGCTTCCCATAAAATGATTGTGCCGCCCATCCCCTGGCGATGTTCCGCTTTCACCCCGGCGTTCTCGAGCGAACGCTTCGCGATCTCCGCCAGCACGTAAGATTCGGTGAATTTCTTCGAGCCAATAACGACCGGATTCGTCCCTGCGGAAGTAGAAGGAGGAATCAGGAAAGCAGGAACCCAGGAAAGAAACCAAAGCAATTTCTCCTGTTTTCCTGCTTTCCGGATTCCTCTTCTCATGTCAGCACCGTGCTTCGCTGCGCGTTGATGAATTCGGTGACGAATTTCGTGGCCGGCATTTCGCTTAAATCCCGGAACGTGCCTGCTTGCACGATGCGGCCTTCATTCATCAGCACGATGTGATCGCCCAGGCGCGCGGCTTCGGCCAAATCGTGGGTGACGATGAGAGCGCTTTGGTGGAGTTCGCGAAAAATCGCTTTTAGTTCTGTTTGCAAACGCGCGCGCACGAGCGGGTCGAGCGCGGCGAACGGCTCATCGAGCAGGAGCAGCTCGGGCGAAAGCATGAGCGCGCGCATGAGGCTGACGCGCTGCCGCTGGCCGCCGGAGAGCTCGAGCGGGAAGCGGTCGAGCGCGTTGCGCGGAAAATGGGTGAGCTCACAAAGTTCATCGATGCGCTTGTTCGTTTCCGCGGGCGGTTTCGCCAGCAGGCGTGGTTGCAGCGTGAGATTTCCGCGAGCGCTCAGGTGCGGAAACAAACCGCCATCCTGAATCACGTAACCGATCCGGTGACGAACGCGCATGACGCTGCTCGCATCCACCGGCACGTCATCGAAAATAATTTCACCCGCGTTAGCTTTCAACAAGCCCACGATCAAGCGCAGGATGGTCGATTTGCCGCAGCCGCTCGGACCAATCAGGACCGTAGCGCGCCCGCGCTCGATCGTAAGATCGATGTCGTTAAGCGCGTGCTCGCTCTCGAAACTTTTGCTGACGCCGCGGAACTCAACGAGCGCGTTCACGCTCTACTGTAGCCGCTTCGCTGTGCGAAGCGCGAGCTTGCGTGTCGTAAGCGTACCCGTGGTTCAAACATCGGGAGCATGCGCCGCGCGCTCTGCGTCGCCCTCAGGGCGACGGCTACAGGCTGGGCGCGACAAACAAGAAGAGCCCGAAAAGCTCCGCCTCGTCCGTCCAAAGCTTTTCAAAGCGGAAGCGCGCGTCTGCCGCGAGCGCTATCATCTCCCCCGGCGAGTATTTGTAAGAGAACTCGGTGATGATGTGCTCGCCTTCGACAAAACCGAAAACGTGCTGGCTGATGCGCACAGTTTGCTCGGTTGAGCTAACGAGGTGCATTTCAATGCGACCGGCTTGTTCATTGTAAAACGCGTGATGTCGCCACTGTGGCAGGTCGAAGTTTGCATCAAGTTCTCGATTTGCCCGCTCCAGCAGGTTCAGGTTAAACTTGGCCGTCACCCCGGCGTCGTCATTATATGCAAGTTCGAGAATCGCCTTCGATTTCTTGAGATCGACCCCCATCAGCAAGAGCCCGTCAGCGCCGGCCATCGCTGCGATCTTTCCCAGGAATGCACGCGCGCTCTTCGGTTCAAGATTACCAATGGTGGAACCGGGAAAATAAACAGCTTTACGCAAAGGCATGCGCAGCGGCGTGGGCAGCTCGAACGGCTCGAGATAATCGGCTGACACCAGCAAAATTTCCAAAGAAGGAAAGATGCGGCTGAAAGCTGCTGTCGATTGCGCGAGCTGCTCTTTTGAGATGTCGACGGGCACGTAGGCGACAGGCGATTGCAAATGATCGAGGAGGAGCCGCGTCTTGGTGCCGGCGCCAGTGCCGAGCCCGATCAGCTCGAGGCCGGGACCGAGAGCGCGCGCGATCTCCGAGCCACGCTCGCGCAGGAGCGCCATCTCCGTGCGTGTAATGTAATACTCAGGGAGCTCGCAGATTTTGCCGAAGAGCGCCGAGCCGGTTTCATCGTAGAAAAATTTGCACGGCAGAGTGCGCGGTTGGCGGGAGAGGCCATCGATCACCTGCTCGCGGAAATCGGCGGAGGCGGGCGCGAGATCGAGCACAGCGATCTTTTGATCGCTCATGCCGCGTCGCGGGCGAGACGGATGCCGGTGAACTGCCAGCGTTTTTCCGGCTGGAAAAAATTGCGGTAGGTGACGCGGATGTGCGATCGCGAAGTCGCGCAGGAACCGCCGCGGAGCACGTACTGGTTGCACATGAACTTGCCATTGTATTCGCCGAGCGCGCCGGGCTCAGCGCGATAACCGGGATAAGGTGAATACGAGCTGCGCGTCCATTCCCATACGTCGCCGAAGAGCTGGCGTAGCTCGTCATCCCTAGCGAAGCCGAGGGATCCCGTGGAAGTTAGCTTTGAGATTTCGCCTCCGGATCCCTCGGCTTCGCTCGGGATGACCGCGGGGTGAAAGCGCTCGGACTCCACGAAGTTGCCTTCCATCGGCTTGCCTTGCGCGACGCGTTCCCATTCGAATTCGGTCGGCAAACGCGCGCCGCTCCAGTTGGCGAAGGCGTCGGCTTCGAAGTAGCTCACGTGCGTGACGGGTTCGTTTGGATCGATCCGGCGAAATCCCGAGAGAGTGAAATGCCACCATTCGCCCTCGTTTTTTTCCCAATAGAGCGGCGCCTCCCAGCGCTGCTCGTTTACGGTCATCCAGCCGAGCGAAAGCCAGAACTCAGCCCGGCGATATCCATCGTCCTCGATGAACTTCATGTATTCGCCATTGGTCACAAGACGCGTGGCCAGGGAAAACGCCGGCACGAGCGCGCGATGCCGCGGCCCTTCGTTGTCATAGGAGAATCCGGAACCGGCGTGGCCGATCATCGCAATGGCTTCCTCAAAGTCGCTGAAGCGCATGGGCCCGGGCGGATGGGTGCCTTCCTCTTCGCGTTTGCGGTAAACGGGATGAAGCGGATTCTGGGCGAGGACGTGTTTGATGTCGGTGAGCAGCAGTTCCTGATGTTGTTGCTCGTGGTGCAAACCGAGCGTGAGCAGAGGTTCGATTTCCTCGAGCAATTCGTCGGATGCTGAGCTAACGAGGTCCGATATGTGCCGATCAATACCGTCGCGATAACGGAACGACTCAGCCACCGTCGGCCGCGAGATCAAACCGCGCAGATCCCGCCGGTGCATGGAGCCGGCGGCGTTGTAATAGGAATTAAAAAGGAAGGCGTACTCAGGGACGGCCGAGACGTAACCGCTGAGAAATTTCTTGAGCACGAACGTCTCGAAAAACCAGCTCGTGTGCGCGAGGTGCCACTTCGTCGGGCTGACATCGGGCATCGATTGCACGACGCAGTCTTCCGGCTCGAGATCGCGCGTGAGCAGCTTCGAGAAATCGCGTACATCGCGATACCGCACGAGCAATTCCTCGGCGCGCGAAAAAGTTTTCTCGGCGCTGCGGGAATTGGCTACGGCCGCTGGCATCAAGTGCCGCCTTCCTGCTCGAGCTCTTCGTGGCGCGCCTCGAGCATCTGGTCGTGCGCGGCTTCCTCGAGGCCACCGCTAACGAGATGTTCGCCCACCGTTTCGTCGTCCTCGTAACCAGCGCGCGGCGCGCGATGACCGGGCGTGGCGGGAATAATCTCGTGCTCTTCTTCCAGATCGGTGCCGGCGGGGACGTCCTCTGGCGCTGCGTTGGTATTCACGCCAAGCAATTCACGCTGGGCCTGGTCCCAATCGCCGTCGGTGAATTCGTCCGGGTTGCGCTCATCGATGAGCGCGATTTCGCGCGCGCGGCGCTCGATCAGTTCCGGTGTCGGCGCACCCATGCCGTCACCGTGCACGGAAATTTTCCCGAAGCCCGGCTGTGAGTTCTCGTTCATAAGAGTGAAATCGGATTAGCGACAGCTATTGTACGCAGGCCGCGCGAGCGCACCAGCGCGGACTCTATCGAATGACGAAGCGCGAACGCAGAAATCCGAAACAACGACCAACAAAAATGATGGCCGAAGCTGGATTCCTCGAGCGCGCGAATTTGTTTCGTCATTCGGGTTTCGTTCATTTTTAAATCGATGCCGCTTCTGCGCGATGACGTTTTGGTTCGGGCCAATGGCGACCGCGTTGCATTCAGCGAATACGGCAAGGCGTCCGGCGAACCGGTGATCTTTTGCCACGGCTGGCCAAGCTCGCGCGTCATGGCGGNNGCGGAACTCGTCGACGAGGCTGCCTGTGAATTGCGCGTGCGGATTATCTCGCCGGACCGGCCAGGCGTTGGCGGATCGAGCTTTGTGCATGGGCGCACTCTGCTCGAGTGGCCTCCGCTGGTGCATGAGCTCGCAGACGCTTTGAGAATCGAGCAATTTCGCGTGCTGGCGATTTCCGGAGGCGCGCCTTACGCCTACGCCATGGGATGGGCAATGTCAGAGCGAGTGCGCGCCATCGCTGTGGTGAGCGGCGCGCCGCACATCGCGGAGCTGGAGGATCGCACAGGCTTGCTGGCGCTTTATCGGTGGCTGCTGAGTGCACACGCGAAGTTGCCGCCACCATGGGCCCGGCTGGGTTTCCGCGCGGCACGGCCTTTTTTGTCATTGCGGCCGCCGCGACGCAGCCGCGCCTGGCTGCTCAACCTGCTCCAGCCCTGCGATGCGGATTCTCTCCGCGACGAGCGCGCGTTCGAAGCGTGCTTCGAGAGCCAGCGGCGGGCGTGGGAAACGTCGGCGGACGGCGTGCTGGCGGATGCCGAGGTTCACGCGAGGCCATGGGGATTT
>QHBL01000283.1 GCA_003244125.1 Chthoniobacterales bacterium | reverse complement strand
ACGCTGGCGATTTCGATCGTGTTCGTTCCCGTCCTGCTGCTCACGGGCGCCGCGAAATATTTGTTCACTCCGCTCGCGATGGCCGTCGTGTTCGCGATGATGGCATCCTATTTCCTCTCGCGGACGCTGGTCCCCACCATGGTGCATTATCTTCTGCGGAGCGAGATCGAGGTCTACGCCCAGGGCGAGGAGGAGCACGCGGCGGCGGGTTCGACGGGAATAATTTGGCGGATTCACCACGGCTTCAACCGCCAATTTGAAAAAATCCGGAATCGTTACAAGAGCGCGCTCTCGTGGAGTCTCGATCGTCGAGGATTGGTCGCAAGCCTCTTCGGCGTCTTTTGCCTGGGGTCGATCGCTCTGGGCATGCTCGTCGGCGAAGATTTTTTTCCTTACATCGATTCCGGCCAGATGCGATTGCACGTCCGCACACCCCAGGGGACGCGTATTGAGGATGCCGAGCAGATGTTCGGCCGTGTCGAGGAAGAGATCAAGCGGCAAATTCCACGCGACGAGCTGTTTACGATTCTCGACAACATCGGGCTGCCAAGCGGCGGCATTAATCTGGCATTCAGCGACAGCGCCTCGATCGGAACCGGCGATGGCGAGATTCTGATCGCGCTGAACAAGAAGCATGGGCCTACCCAGGAATACACGCGCAAGCTGCGCAATGTGCTTCGGCCAAAATTCCCCGACCTTACATTCTTTTTTCAGCCGGCGAACATCACCAACCAGATTTTGAATTTCGGCCTGCCCGCTCCGATCGACATTCAGGTTGTCGGCCGCGATGCGAAAAACAATTACAAGGTAGCCAAGGAGATTGAGCGACGCGTGTCGCTGATTCCGGGCGCCGTCGATGTCCACATCCATCAGGAAATCGATTACCCGGAGATCCGCGTGAATGTCGACCGCACCAAAGCGGATCAGGTCGGCATCACGCAGCGCGATGTTGCGAACAGCTTGCTGATTTCATTGAGCTCGAGCGGTCAGACCGCCCCGAACCAGTGGCTGAATCCGGCGAACGGCGTGAACTACCAAGTCGCGGTGCAAACTCCGCAATACCGCATCGATACGTTCGATGCGCTGCAGCGCACTCCCATCTCGTCGGCGACGGGCGGCAACACGCAACTGCTCAGCAATCTTGCAACGCTCGGCCGCGGCACGTCCACCGCCGTGGTGAATCACTACAACGTTCAACCCGTCTTCGATGTGTATGCGAACGTGGATGAGCGCGATCTGGGCGGTGTCGCGGGCGAAATACGGAAAATCATGAAAGATGTAACGCCGCATCTGCCCAAAGCCGCCTTTCTGGAATTACGGGGTCAGGTGGAAACCATGCGGTCGTCGTTTGTGCGGCTTGGAATCGGATTGATCTTCGCGATCGTGCTGGTCTACATGCTCATCGTGGTGAATTTCCAATCGTGGCTCGATCCTTTTATTATTTTGCTCGCGCTTCCCGGCGCGCTCTCGGGTATTATCTGGATGCTGTTCGTCACGCAGACGACGTTTAATGTGCCGTCGTTAATGGGCGCGATCATGTGCATCGGCGTGGCGACCGCGAATAGCATTCTGGTGGTGACTTTCGCCAACGATGAGCGTATGGAGGGCAAGAACGCAATAGAGGCGGCGTTGTCGGCGGGTTACACGCGCATCCGGCCGGTCACGATGACGGCGCTCGCCATGATCATCGGCATGACGCCGATGGCGCTGGGGTTGGGCGAAGGCGGCGAGCAAAATGCGCCGCTTGGCCGCGCGGTAATCGGCGGATTGGTAGTGGCCACCTTCGCGACTTTGTTTTTCGTGCCGATCGCATACAGTTATCTCCGCAAAACGGCGCCCGTCGACATGGACCGGCAGATTGATGAAGAAGCTCATGCCCCGAACACCGGGAACGGCCCCCGCTTCAATGCCTGAAGAACTAGCGTCAAACAAGCTTCTCGAAACCGGTCCGGAGCCGAAGCTGCTGGATGCGCCGCGGCCTGCTTCCAAGCGCGCGCCTTGGCTGATCGGTCTCGGACTACTCTTGTTGGTGGGTCTTCTCTTCCTGGCAGGCTATCTGCCGCGCCGTAATCGCGGGGAAAAGATCGACGCCGAAGCACAGCAGGAAGAAGAGAATCTGCCCATCGTGAATGTCACGAAAGTGAAACGCTCGGTCCCGGTCAGCGAATTGATTCTCCCCGGCAACATCACGCCGCTCACCGAAGCGTACATTTACGCGCGCGCTTCGGGATACGTGAAAAGGCGCTTCGTCGACATCGGCGATCGGGTTCGCGCGGGCCAGTTGCTCGCGGAGATCGATTCGCCCGAACTCGCGCAACAGGTGCAACAAGCGCGCGCCGGCCTCGGCCAATCGCGAGCGCAACTGGGCCAGACACAGGCGGCGCTCGGACAGGCGCGGTCGCAGCTGAAGCTTGCCGCCGTCACGCTCGAGCGTTGGAACGTGCTGGTGGGGCGAGGCGTGTTATCCAAACAGGAAGGCGATCAGAAACAAGCCGATTACGAGAACGCCGAAGCGAACGTCCGCGCCGCGGAGGCGGACGTGAAAGCGGCTCAGGACAATGTGGGCGCGAGCGAGGCCAATCTGAACCGCTTGATCGAGATGCAAGGTTTTACCAACGTGCGCGCGCCTTTCGCGGGCGTGATTACGGCGCGCAACATCGATACCGGCGCGCTCATTTCGGCTAGCGGCGCGGGGCAAGGCAACTCGGCCGGGGGCACGGCGGCATCGAGCGCCAACGGCTCCCAGAACAGCGAGATGTTCCGGATCGCGCAGATCGGCACTTTGCGAATCATGGTGAACGTGCCACAGAGCAACGCGCCAGCTATCCATCTCGGCCAGCAAGCCGACATCATGCTGCAAGAATATTCGAGGCGTAAGTTCGCGGGGCACGTGACGCGAACCGCGAGTTCGCTCGATCAGAACTCGAGGACCATGCTGACCGAGGTGCAAGTGGCGAATCCCGATCGCTTACTGTTGCCCGGCATGTACTCGCAGGTCCGGTTCACGAGCACGCGCGAGAAC
>QHBL01000252.1 GCA_003244125.1 Chthoniobacterales bacterium | reverse complement strand
TCGCGATCGTGTTCGCCATCGTCACCGGATCGGCGCCGGGATAGGAAGCGGTCACGGAGATGACCGGATAATCGACGGCCGGGAGATCGTTTACCGCGAGCTGATTGTAACTCAGAATGCCGAAGACGAGGATGGACGCCGAAAGCAGCATCGTCATCACCGGCCGCTCGATGAAAGGGCGAGAGAGGCCGGAAGAAAATTGCGTCAGCTTTTGCGCGGCCGCGCCGAGTCTCTGGCGTGCGGACTGGGCTTCCACGCCGTCGCGGCCGTCGTTTTTCATTGTCGAGTCGCTTCGCCGGCAGCGGCGTTGGGCGAAGGAGCGGCGGATTTGTCTTCCTGCACGGCGACTTTCATTCCCGGCGCCAGCTGAAGCTGGCCCTGAGTGATGACGTTCTCACCCGCCTTCACGCCGTCGGTGAGCACAGTCGTGTCGCCGTCCTGTTTTTGGCCGGGCTTCACCGGGCGGAGATCGAGAGTCGAGTCTGCCTTCACCACAAAAACGTAAGGGCCATTTTGTCCAATCTGCACGGCGCTGCTCGGGACAAGCATCGCGTCTTTCAGCGTCTGCAAAATGAGCCGCACGCGGACGAACTGCGCCGGCCACAAGGCGCGGTCGTGATTGTCGGTGGTGGCGCGCGCTTTGACCACGCCAGCGCCAGGCTGCACCGCGTTATCGATGAATGTCAGCTGGCCGGGGCGCGGCGGAATTTTATCGCCTTCGCTCTCGGTTAAGACCTGCAGCTGCGGCCCGTCCAGGTGCTGGCGCACAAGCGGAATGTCGGGCTCGGCGATGGTGAAATCGGTGTAGATCGGATCGAGGCGCTGCACGGTGACAAGCGCCGGGCTGCTCGGGTTGACGAGGTTTCCGACATCGACGCTGCGGATGTTCGTGCGACCATCAATCGGCGAGCGAATAGTGCAGTTGTCGAAGTTCACCTGCGCGGCGGCGACTGCGGCTTCAGCTTTCATGGCGTTGGCACGCGCAGTGTCGTAATCCTGGCCAGCGACAACTTGTTTCGTTCGTAGCTCGGTCTGGCGCTGCAATGTCGCGTGGGCGAGCGCGGCATCGGCTTGCGCGGAAGCGAGCCCGGCGGCGTAGGGGCGTTCATCGATGCGGAAAAGCACGTCGCCTTTCTTCACGTCAGCGCCGTCTTGAAACTCGCGCGACATGATCTGGCCGCTCACCTGCGCCTGGATTTGCACCGTCTCAGCCGCGGTGCAGGTGCCGATTTCATCGAGGTAAAGCGGCACGTTTTTGATGGTGACCTTCGCTACCGTAACCGGTCGCGGCGCGGGAGGCGGCGAGGTCTTTTGCCGGCTGTTGCAGGTGCGCAAGGCAAAGAGCGCGAGCAAAACGCCCGCTCCTGCCGCGGTGATGAGGTAAATTCGGCGGCGCCCGAAACGGCGCTCGATATGCGTGACCTGCTCGCGCATGGCGGTGTTAGCGTCAGCCAGTGTGCTCATGATTTCCCTGCTTTCTTCGTTCCATTCGACCGCTCCGCACGTCTTCGCACCTGGTCGAGCACGCGCATGCAAGTTTGCAATTCGCGGGGCGGGATGTCCCTGATCAAATCATCGCGCAATTTTACGGCGGCAGCGCTGATGCGGTCGATGACGCGGTGCGTTCGACGCTGAAGGTGCACGGTTTTGCAGCGCCGATCGCGGGAGGAATTCTTGCGCACGACCCAGCCTTCGTTTTCCAGAGCATGCAGGAGGCTGACCAGAGTGGGCTCTTCAATTCCGAGCCGGGCGGCAATTTCCGATTGCGTGAGGGGTTCCGGCGACATGGAAAGGTGGAGCAATGTGCGCCAGCGCGCCTGGCTCAGCCCCATTGGTTTTAGGCGCTGGTCGAGTTTGAGCCGCCACGCGCGCGCGGTGCCGTGCAAGAGGGGACCAAAAGTTTCCGGATCGGATTTCTGGGGAGGCATGAGCGACTCGTTAGCAGGCTAACGAATATGGTGTGGCTGTCAAAGCGCATGCGAGCAGTGCGGGACGATGAAAAAGCGCGGCGCCTGGTTTCTGGGGAGCACAGGCTGCCAGCCTTTAGCATTCGGCCGCTGGCCGAATCTCTGGATAGCAACGTCGGTCGGCTGGGCAACGCGGTTCGCGGCAGGCTGCGGCGAACAAGGCTGCCAGCCTGTGCTCCCCGGAAGAGAAACTTCCCGCGAACGCTACGGTGTGAGTACGACTACGCCGATCGTTCGGTTATGGCAGAGAGACAGTGGTTCGGTTTGGAGACTTCCTATCGCTGCACGGAGAAGAGGATGACTTCGTGGTTGCGATAGTCCTGGATGCGCAGCACAAGTTGCGTCCGCGCGGGCGACCAATGCCTGGTCGTCTCCGCTTCGCGCTCGTTCGCGGGCTGCACGAGAAAGAAGTTGGTGTCGGGCGGGAGCTCGTCGATGGAGCTGGCGTAACGCACCGGCGCGTTGACGTAAAAGAGATAAGGCTGGTATTGCGGGTCGACGGCGTAAAGCGGGACATCGCGCGGCACGACGGCGTTGATCTGGCGCGCGTGCGTTTTGATTTTCTCGCCGCGATACAGATGCGGGACGACGAGCGTGGCGTAACCGATCATGACGATACAGGTGAGAGCGGTTCCGATGAGGAAGACGTGATCGCGGAGACGCGGGTGAAATGGTTTGCCGCCGAGCCAGTGTGGCCAGTGCAGATTTTCCTGCGCGAGCAGTTCACCGAACCACCAGACCGCCGGCCCGAGAGCCGGCATGGCGAAACGGGGTAAGGCGCCGGACATGAGATCGACAGCGAAAAACGGAATCAGGATGCCGGCGAGGAGCGCGCGGTTTTGTCGCAAAGCAGGCGTCTCGAACGTCGACAGGGCGGGGTCAGCAGGCGGGACGCCCGCTTGCCGGGACAGGCTGGAAGCCTGTCTTCCGGGGAGCAACAATGCCAGGGGCAGCCATGGTAAGAGGTAGGCGAGGCTGCGGGGGATGTTCGTGATCCAGGAGCGAAAGTCGAAGCTCTCGCCCGATATGCGGCCACTGAATTGACGCGTCCAGACATGCGCAACGTGAGTGGAATCGGAGAGGAGAAACGCGGGCAGCGCCCATGCGATGAAGATGCCGAACATGATGAGCAGCGCGGTTGCATGCGCGCGAGTGGCAAGAAGCGCCAGTTTGCGATCATGCCAGAGCAACGCGATGACCGGCCCGTAGAAGAAAAGCAGATGCGGGAGCGGACCTTTGGCCAGCATCGCCGCGCCGAGAAAAATGGCGGGCAAAAACCAGAGCCGCTGGCCCGTTTTGCCGGCGCGATACGCGGCCATCCAGAAAATGAACGCGAGCGCGGTGAGGGAAACGTAAATCGCTTCGATCTCGATGAGGCGGCCTTTTTCAATGTTGCCGAAGTTGGTTAACCAGATAATGGCGGCGAGGAGCGATCCGGTCGGGCCGAGTGGCGCGCCGCCGAGACGAAGCAGCGCGATTGCGACACTAAGAATAGCTAACGCCGATGGAAGACGCGCTGTCCACTCGTTGCGAACGCCGGTGATTTTGAAGGAGGCGGCCGTGATCCAGTTGATGAGCGGTGGTTTGCGGAAGTAGGCTCTGCTGCCGACGCGCGGGACGAGGTAATCTCCGCTGTCGTTCATCGTCACGCCTGGGAGGATGCGCCGTCCTTCTTCGCCCCGGATTTCGAGCGAGCCGAGCGCGGGGAGATAGATCGCGGCCCAGATGAAAAGGACGAGATGAATGCGGCGGCGAAGCCAGAATTGGGCGCGGAAGATTTCGCGCCAGGTGTTGGATGACGTTTGGTCTTCCATGGCGGTGCAATGTTGAGCGGCAAACGACAAAGGTTCAACCTGGGAGCGTAAGTCAGGGCTGACTTACGGCTGCTGCGGTGCCAGTAGCTTGACGAAGCGGCTGCTCAAAATTATTGTGAGCGCTTAGACCGCGCGGCCTTGTTGGAGTGGGAGCTGGTGTCCCACTCTTTTTTGTCTGCGCGTGTCGATGTTTTATGAACGCCGAATTCATCGCCATGCTGGATTATCTCGAGCGCGAGCGCGGGATTAAGCGCGAGATTTTGCTCGAAGCAGTCTCGAACGCGCTCCTTTCGGCGAGTAAGAAAAGCGTGAGCGTTTCGCGCGAGCTGCGCATCGATATCGATCCGAGAACGGGGGTGATCCGCGCGTTCGCCAAGCCGCTTGTGGTCGAAAATGTGGCCAATCCGCAAGACGAAATCTCAGTCAATGCCGCGCGTAGGATCAAAGCGGACGCGAATCCTGGCGACGAGGTGGAGATGGAAGTGACGCCGCGAAACTTCGGCCGCATCGCCGCGCAGACGGCCAAGCAGGCCATGATGCAGCGGATCCGCCAGGTCGAGAAGGAGAT
>QHBL01000375.1 GCA_003244125.1 Chthoniobacterales bacterium | reverse complement strand
CATTGTTTCGGATTTCGGATTTCCGGCTTCAAATTTCTCTTTTGAATGGCTCTCCGCGACCTCTTCAAATTCCGCGAGCTACCGGAAAGCGAAAGCTCCAAGCCGTTCCTTGAACATCTCGAGGACCTGCGCTGGACCATTGTCAAAATGGCCATCACCCTCGTGCTGGCGATGATTCTCTGTTTCGCGTTCCGCGGAACGCTTGTCCGCGTGATGCAGGCGCCGCTGCATGACCTCGACCAACATCTCGGCGTCCTTCGCGCCCTCGGCATCACCGATTCCATCACCATCTCCTTCCATCTCGCCTTCTACGCCGGCATCGTCATCGCCTTCCCTTTACTCCTATTCTTCATCGCGGAGTTCGTCCTTCCTGCCTTAACCGTAACGGAAAAGAAGTTCCTACTACCGGCGATCGCCGTCAGCTTCGCTTTGTTTCTCACCGGCGTGCTCGTTTGTTACTATTGGCTGCTACCTAAGACAATCCTCTTCTTCTTCCACGACACGCAATCACTCGGCTGGGCGCCTACCTGGACTGTGCAACAATACTACTCGTTCGTGACTCGCTTCACCCTCGGCTTCGGCCTTGCCTTCGAACTGCCGGTAGTCGTCCTCGCCCTCGTCCGCTTCGGTCTGATTACTTACGAGTTCATGGCTCGGACGCGACCTTATGCCATTGTGCTTATCTTCATCCTTGCCACCATCATCACACCTACTCCCGATGTCCTTACCCTGGTCGCCATGAGCCTGCCCATGGTGCTCCTTTATGAAAGCTGCATCTGGATTGCCTGGTTCATGAAACGGCGCCAAAGCCTCAAGGAAACCAACTAGGATTAACGGGATCGTTCTCTTCTTCTAATCCAGTAAATCCTGTTACTCCTGTCTAGTTAGTTAATGCTCAACCTTTTCGTCTTCATTCTCGGCACCTGCATCGGCTCCTTTCTCAATGTCGCTATCTACCGTTTGCCGCGCGACCTGTCAGTGAACTGCCCGCGCCGTTCTTTTTGTCCGCACTGCAAGACCCAAATCGCCTGGCATCATAATCTGCCGCTTATAAGTTGGCTTGCACTACGCGGCCGCTGCGCGAACTGCGGCGCGCGTATTCCATTTCGCTACTTCGCCGTCGAGCTAACTACGGCAATCTTCTTTCTGATCATCTGGAATGTTTACCCATGGCAAACCGCCATTGCTTACTGGGTTTTCATCTCTCTCGTTATCGCCGCCACATTCATCGACTTCGAGCACTTCATTATTCCAGATGAGGTAACGCTCGGCGGCGTTGTCGCAGGTCTCGTGGCAGTTGCCCTCTTGCCCCAGTTAATGAATGCCGATACGCGCACGGCCGCGCTCGTCCGCTCAGCCGGCGCAGCGCTACTCGGCTATCTCCTGCTTTGGTTCGTGCTCGAAGCCGGCAAGCTCGTCTTTGGGCGCAAGCGGATCACTCTCGATGCGCCCACGCCATTTAGCTGGAAACGCGTCGCCGACGACGCCGAGTTTAGGGTCGGCGCCGAGCAGAGTTTGTGGAGTGAATACTTTGCCCGCGAAACTGACCGGCTGCTCATGGAGTGCGACGACGCGAACATCGATGGCCGGTTATGTAACAAGGTAACCCTGGAGTTCTACTACAATCGGGTGACGGTAGAAGGTGAAACGCTGAGCTTGGATGACCTAAACGAGATCACCGGCAGCGCGAGGGCGCTGATTATTCCGCGCGAAGCGATGGGCCGCGGCGACCTGAAGTTCCTCGCCTGCATTGGCGCCTTTCTAGGCTGGCGCGCAGTGCTCTTCTCCGTCTTTGCCGGCTCCCTCTACGGTTCCATCATGGGCCTGGCTACTCTTCTACTCGGCAAACGCGTCTGGTCGCTCAAACTCCCATTCGGCCCCTACCTTGCGCTGGCAGCAATCACCTGGATGTTCTTTGGCGAAGCACTGGTTCGCTGGTATCAGACACTGCTTACTGCGTCGCGCTAAATCAGAAGCGCCTCAACAGAATTGCGCCCGACTTTTGGCTCCGTTATTTGCCTCAGCTGAAACCGCTTGCGAACAAAATGCGCAGTCCCGATATTTTTCTTGTTACCGAGTGGGCGCTCTCAATAAAACTTTACTCAACACTCACACTTAGGCCCGTAGCTGACTCCGGCCTTGCCCACTAGCGCCGCTGTAGGTGACTTTTGTGAACGAGCTGATCTCCGTCCGATAAACGGCGTTGCTTCCCTCAGCGCCGCTGACAAGAATGAGCCGCTGCCGATCCATGGCGTAGCGGTCGCTGAGCGTCATATCTACGCCGTGGATGGCATTGTCCTGCGCGAGCGTTTGCGGCACGCGCGTGATCATTGAGAGGGCGGAGATGCTCCAACCGATGCCGAGGGCGCCGTTTTTGCCGCCACTGTTATAGCTAAATGCGAGCTTCCGTTGCAGGCCTGCAGTTCCAGGCGTGACCCCCGATCGGCAACTGGTAAGAGGCGGCGCCGGAAGGTTCCGCGGAGAGTTTCCCCTGAGAAACGCCGACCACAGTTGCTGCGCTGCCTTCGCGAGCAGCCAATGCGAAGATCACCGTGGCTACTGCCGCTGCTCGGCTCGCAACAACTTGGACGGGACCCCACGTTGCTGGGCAGGTAAAAGGCGAAAGAAGCGGCGCGATAGGGAAACTGTGGACGCTGCAAGCAAGAAGATCGACTGTGCGCGCATTTACCCACGCTTGCGTGCCGCTGGTACACCGCTCTCTCCGCCCGTCGGCACCGGAAAGCTTCTACTCGTGCTTAACAGCGCTCTTAAACGTGAACTTATGTTTTTCGACGGCTCGGACAGTTGCTAACGGCTAAGACGGCGGCCCAGGCGCTGCAGCCATCGCCTCACATGGCGGGCCGGGCCGGTGCTGCATTTGGTTTTGCATCGATAGCCAGTGCGCCGTAAAAAGCCGCGACTTGCGTTCTGCTGAGCCATGGCTGCACTTGAGCTCGTTAGACGTTACGATGCGTACCTGGAGTGAAGTAGACGCCTGGCTGCAAATGACGGCATTGCCGCTCGTCAGTGTTCTCGTAGGTTGCCTTTTCATATACGCAAGTCGGCGCGTTGCTGCGCATCGATTAGTTGCCGCGTCCTAATTGTAGGGACGTCTGAACTCGTGGTGACGCGGGTTAGGTTCAGGCGGCGGTTGCGTCCGCCGCGCAGTAGCTGGCGAAAAGCGCTTGGTGAATTTCCGCCAGGCGCTTCTGTGTCAGCCCGAGATATTCGTGGAGACCGTACTCGAAGATGTCGCTGATGGTGGCGAAGTCGAGATCGTAGCGGAGGCGGCCGGAAAGGCGTTCGGCTTCGTTCGCGTATTGTGTCTCGTTAGAGCCGGAAATGCGATGGAGGGCGGCGTCGAGGGCGTCGACGCTGAAGCGGATGGAGCGTGGGAAATCGGGATGAGTGATGAGGAACTCGGCGACTTTCCACGGTGCGACCTGGCCGACGTAGATTTTACGGTAAGCTTCGAGTGCGCTGCACGATTTGAGCACTGACATCCACTGGATGGTATCGACGTTGCCACCTACTCTTTCACCGGATGGAAGCAGGAGGTGATACTTAACGTCGAGTATGCGCGAGGTGTTGTCGGCGCGTTCGAGTAGTTTGCCGATGCGGAGGAAGTCCCAGCCTTCGCCGTGAGTCATGGTCGCATCGGTGATGCCTTGCACGAGGTGCGAGCCGGTGATGATGCGACGGAAGAATTCGTAGGGGCTGAGACGCAGCATTTTCCGCCCTGTGTCGCCTTTAATGAAAAGGTAGATGCGATTGATCTGTTCCCACATCTCACTCGAGATTTGTTCGCGCACGGTGCGGGCGTTTTCGCGTGCGCCGGCGAGGCAAGCGTAAACTGAGTTTGGGTTTTTGCGTTGCAGGCAAACAAAATCAATGGCGGCCTGGCCGTCGGGATTCGGATAAAGCGAAGTGAACAGCTCGTTTTCTTCGAGGGAGGCGATGATGGGGTTCCACTGTTGGAGGGTGTCGGGGTCGCGCTGATTCTCGAGATCGAGGAGAAGTTGCAGGTTTACATCGGCGAGCCGGGCGTTGTTTTCCGCCCGCTCGATGTAGCGGCTCATCCAGTAGAGGGAATCAGCGACGCGGCTAAGCATAGGTAGAATGGAGTATTGGAGTGTTGGAGTAGTGAAGTCCTGTCGCTGTCTCCATTACTCCATTACTCCCTCACTCCACTTCTTCCAGCACCCAGGTATCCTTGCTGCCGCCGCCTTGTGAGGAGTTAACTACGAGCGATCCGTCCTGAAGGGCGACGCGGGTGAGGGCTCCGGGAACGATGGTGATCTTCTCACCGTAGAGAATATATGGTCGCAGATCGACGTGACGGCCACGGATGTTGTCGTCGCTGAAGGCGGGTGAACGGGACAGCGCGACTATCGGCTGGGCGATGTAGTTACGCGGTTCCTTGCGGATGCGTTTACGAAATTCCTGGCGCTCCGCCTCGGTGGATTGGGAGCCGACGAGCATGCCGTAGCCTCCACTCTCATTAGCTGCTTTGACGACAAGCTCGGGTAGATGCTCCAGGATGTAGTCGCGATCGGTTGCGTTAGCGGCCAGATACGTCGGGACGTTGGGCAAGATAGCATCCTGCTCCAGGTAATAGCGGATCATCTGCGGGACGAAGTGGTAGATGACCTTATCATCGGCGATGCCGGTGCCGATGGAATTGGCGATGCTAATGTTACCCTTGCGATAGGCTTCAACCAGGCCGCGCACGCCGAGGCCGGAGTCTTTGCGGAAGACTTCGGGATCAAGGAAGTCATCGTTGATGCGGCGGTATATTACGTGAACTGGCTCCAATCCCTTGGTAGTTCGCATGCATACCCTGCCGTTCTGGGCGACGAGATCGCGGCCTTCGACGATCTCGATACCCATGGAACGAGCGAGAAAAGAATGTTCGTAATAAGCCGAGTTATGAATGCCGGGAGTAAGCAGGACAACGGTAGGATTAGTGACCTGCGAAGGCGCGATGGAGCGAAGAACATTAAGTAGCTCCTGACTGTAGTCTTCTACCGGCCGGACGCGATGTTGCGCGAAGAGATTCGGGAAGACACGGCGCATGACCTGGCGATTTTGCAGGACGTAAGAGACGCCGGAAGGACAGCGGGCGTTATCTTCCAGGACAAGGAAGTTGCCCTCACGGTCTCGCACGAGATCGGTGCCGCAGATATGGATGTAGATATTCTTCGGCACATCGAAATACATGAACTCCGGGCGGAATGACGCGGCCTGCCAGACGTATTCCTTGGGAATGATGCGGTCCCGCAGGATGGATTGGCCATGGTAGATATCGTGCAGAAAAAGGTTGAGCGCGGTGATGCGCTGCTCGAGGCCGCGCTCGATGGTTTTCCATTCGGAGGCGGAGATGACGCGCGGGATGAGATCGAAAGGGAAAATGCGCTCGGTGCCCTGCGCGTCATTGTAAACAGTGAAGGTAACGCCCTGGCGTAAGAGAGTCAGCGCGGCGAGCTCGCGTTTGCGTTCGAACTCCTCGGCCGTCAGCTTGGCGAAGCGCTCGCATAAGTGGCGGTAATGCGGGCGCGGTTCGCTCGGAGCGGCGAACATCTCATCGTAGAATCCACCCGGGTCGTAGCCGGCGAAGAACTCGCTCACGACTCATTTTGCCGTGACGCCTGGTTGTTTCGCAAATAGAAAGGTGTGTGGTGTCGCCCGAGCGCGAACGAAACGGCGCGCTGCTCTCCTGAGATTCAACTTCAGCGAGGTGAAGTTTGGGACGACACGGAGGTCGTGCCTCCCGCGCCGGCGTTTGGCACGAACCGTTCGGTGCTTCCGCGGGCGGTGTTCGCGGCCGGCGTTCGGCGCGGACACAGGAAGAGATTCTTCCACTCCGCTTTCCACCAGCGGACCAGACCTTGCGCGAGTTGCTTGCGCAGTCGCAGGTCGGGAACGAAGCCATCGTAGAGCTCGCGCCAGCCGTGGTTGACCTGGCCAAGGCGACCGGCTGCGGCACGCCGTTTTGCGATTTTTACCAGTCGCCCGCCGTAGAAGCTCATGAAGGCGCGCGCGAAATGCCCGCCCCGCCCCTCGAATGGCAGCCGGGTGAAAGCGCATTCGGGATCGCGATAAACATGCCGCACGAGACCGATGTAGTAACTGACAACGTCGAGCAGCAGCGCCGCCGCCATGAGGTCGCCTTCGCCCATGTAGAAATATTTGTCGCGATAGAGTGACTCGAACCAGGAGCGATAGGTCACCGCGTATTGCGTGTTGTAGTAGTCGAGCAGCGCGCTGACATCTTCGCCGGCATGCGCGCGCGCCAACATCTCCGCCACGAAGTAGCTGGTGAACGAACAGAAATCGAGGCCGGGGCTATAAAGCGGATCGATGAACCCGGCGGCGTCACCTACCGCGGCCCAGCCATCGCCGCAGACTTTTTCGCTCCAATACGGCAACGCGGAAAAGGCGTGCACGTCGCCTTCGATGGCGCTGGCGTTGGCGAAAATCGCGCGACCGACGGGGTGCGAGACGAGGTGATGGTGCAGGCGCTGACCGAGGTTGGCGCCCGGGGGCAACTGGAAAATGCGCTCATCATAAACAAGGCCCGCGCTCACATCACCGCCGCGCAGTGGGATGATCCAGCACCACCAGCCGTGACCCATAAGATGATTGGTGGCCCATTCACGGCCAGTGCGGCAGGCGTTCGCCATCTCTGGAAAATTCTCGCGCCAATCGTAGCTATCCCATTGTTTCGTGCCGGTGAATCGCGCCCACACGGCGCTGATCGGGTGGTCGGTGTTCTGCCGAAAATAGCCGAGCTTGCGTGGGATCATCGCGGCGCGTCCGGTGGCGTCGATAATCCAGCGCGCGGCGATTGTCTGCGTCTCGTTAGTTGCTTGGACGACCAGTTTTTGCGCCGCGCCTTCATTCAACTCGAGCGCCGTCACCTTTGCCGGCCGCAGCAGTTGACAGCCGGCGGCGACCGCTTGCTCGAGCAGGTGCGTGTCGAGGATCGCGCGATCGACTTGAAATCCCGGTAGCCGCGCGCCGTAACGAGCGCCGAGTTCCACGCAATCGTCCACGGCTTGGTCGGCGCTGCGCGAAAACCACAGCCGTAGGCCCTGTTTGGGTAGATGATGATGCCCGAGGTGATGGGTCAGCCCCAGGATGCGCGTCATGTAAGCGCTGCTCACTTCGGTGGTGGATTCGCCGACTTTGCGGTCGAACTCCGTTGTCTTTTCGATGATGAGCACGCGCGCGGAGGGACAACGCCGCTTCAGCATGAGCGCAGTGGCGGCTCCAGAAAATGCGCCGCCGATGATGACGACGTCATAATTCATCGGGTGCGGAAATGTGCGCGGGTCGGAGGAGAAATGCAACGCACAGTCATCCCCAGCGCAGCGGAGCCGAGGGATCCCGTGCCGGTACTTTCAAGGTGACTTCCACCGGCATCCCTCGGCTTAGCTCGGGATGATAGAGGTGAGATTGGTTGCGTTTCAGGTTGCGCGATGGGATTCCTGAACTTCGCTCAAACGCATGGGTGAAGTTTTTACCAACGGACGCGTCATTCTGCCTGATAATATTCGCGATAATGTCGATGTGGTGGTCGAGGACGGGCGGATCGTCGCGCTGCTGGCGAGTGAAGATGCCGCGGTCGTAGACCGCCGCTACAGGGCGATCGACCTGCGCGGCAATTATCTGGCGCCCGGATTCATCGATCTGCATGTGCATGGCGCGGTCGGCCGCGACACGATGGAGGCAAGCGCGGAGGCGTTTCGCGCGATTTGTGATTATCACGCAAGCGGCGGCACGACATCGCTGCTGCTCACGACCGCGACGGCGCCGCTCGATCACATATGCGCGGCGCTCGGAGCGATTCGCGCCGGGAAGATTCCGCAAATCGTGGGCGCGCATGTGGAAGGACCGTTCATTTCGCGTGAGAAAGCGGGCGCGCAAAACGTCAGCTTCATTTGCCAGCCGACGCCAGATACCGTCGCGCGATTTCTCGGATACGGCAATATGATCAAACGCATCACGCTCGCGCCGGAAATCGGCGGCGCGCTCGATGCGATAAAAAAGTTTGCCGCCTCGCGTGTGAGCCTGAGCGGTGGGCATTCCGATGCGTGGGACGATGAGGCGCGGCTGGCTTTCGAGCGCGGGATGCGGAGTGTAACACACACGTTTAACTGCATGTCTTCAGCGCGACGCCGCGGAGTTCAGCGCGTGGCGGGTCTGCTCGAATTCGCGCTGAGCGAGCCGGCAATCTCCTGCGAACTCATCGCCGATGGCCATCACGTTTCAGCCACGCTGATGAAGATGTTGTATCGCGCGAAAGG
>QHBL01000220.1 GCA_003244125.1 Chthoniobacterales bacterium | reverse complement strand
GTGATCGGCGACAAAGGCCAGCTAATCTACTGCGGCTACGACATCAATGAGCTGGCGGGCAAAGTTACTTACGAGGAAGTAGTTTATCTACTCTGGAATAACAAGTTGCCCAACCGGACCGAGCTGGAGAAATGCGCGCACCAATTGCGCAGCCAGCGCGAGCTGCCCGATGGGGTAATCGATTTCATCAAGGCCGCGCCGAAAGATGCGAACCCGATGGACGTGATTCGGACCGCCGTTTCCATGCTGGGACTTTTTGATCTCGAGATTAACAAAGAGGCGACTCCTGAAATCAACAAGAGCCGTGCGCGCAGCATCACGGCGAAGATTGGAGTTATCGCTGCCTATTACCATCGCGCGCGTTGTGGTAAGTCATTGCCGCCGGTTCGCACTGACCTTGCCGAAGCCGCGCACTTCCTTTACCTCATGTGCGGCGAAGCTCCGTCCCAGGAAGCCGCCGATACTCTCGACGTCGCCTTCGTTCTGCATGCCGACCACGGCATGAATGCTTCCACGTTCAGCGCTCGAGTGACTATCTCCACCTTGTCGGATATATACTCTGCGATTACTTCGGCGATCGGAACCTTGAAAGGTCCACTCCACGGCGGGGCGAATGAAGGCGTGATCCACATGCTCCAGGAGATCGGCGATGAGAAGAACGTCGATGCTTATATCGAGAAGCAACTCGCGGAGAAGAAGAAGATCATGGGCATTGGTCATCGCGTTTACAAGACTCTTGATCCGCGCGCGCCGCACCTGCGCGCCATGGCGGTCAAGCTGAGTGAGAAGCTGGGCGATCCGAAATGGATTCGCATGAGCGAACGGATCGCGGAGTTGATGAAAGAGAAGAAGAAGTTAAACGCGAATGTCGATTTCTACTCTGCCACAGTTTATTACTCGTTAGGCATTCCCACTGATCTGTTCACGCCGGTGTTCGCCATCGCGCGTTGCTCCGGCTGGTGCGCCCACGTGCTGGAACAGCTTGAAGACAATCGGCTTTACCGCCCGCTCAGCGAATATGTCGGCGAACCTGTCGGCAAAAAAGTCGTCCCGATCGAGGAGCGGCCATAGGCGCCGAGTCACGGATGACCATTCGCTGCGTTCAGCATGGCGTATTTCCAATCCATCGCCATGCGAATACGTGCGCGGCCGCTGGGATGATCGAAGAACAGGAATTCCTCCAGCGGAGTTGGCTCCATCTTGCGGTACTTGCCAAGCTTAAGCGCGACCTGAGCCGTGCCATCGGGCTCGCGTGAGGCATTAATGCCAAAAGCATCGGCTTCTCGCTCGATCGTGCGACTCAATGTATTGGAGATCGGCGTAATCAAGAAGGCGTAACTCCCAAAGATAAGCAGGAGCAAAGGGACGCCGGCAGGATCAGCAATGCCATTGACCCGCCACTTAGTGCCGTACCTCCTCAGGAGCGCGTCGAAAGCAACTCCGGCTATACCGAAGCCGACCAGGCTGAGAATAGCCAGACCGAGGATGATCTTGCCGCCGTGGTTGAGGACGTAATGCCCCATTTCATGCGCCATTACCTCACGAATTTCTGGCAGGGTGCATTGGTTGAGCAGATTGTCATTCAGGGCGATGCGAGTCGTGCCGGCGAGGCCGGAGACATTCGCGCTCACCCGTTTTGTCTGTCGCGATTGATCCACAACGAAGACCTGCTTCACCGGAATCTCGTTAGCTAGAGCGAGCGTGAGAATAGGATCGCGAATCGCGGGATCACTTAGCGGCGTGTATTTGTTGAAAAGCGGCTCGATGAATACTGGAGCGACGAGGTCCACTACGGCGAAGAGCAGAATGCTGGCAATCGCGCCCCATATCCACCAGGTGCGTCGCGTGCCCGTGAAGACTGTGTAGAGAACTGCGAAGGCAATGGGGAGAAAGATGAGCGCGATGATGAGCCCTTTGAGCTCATCTCCGAACCAGGACGCAAAAGTTTGGTTGGACATTCCGTACTGGTGCTCGCGGAAAAAGTTCTGATACCAATTGAGTGGCAGGCTCAGTGTCCAGGTAATCAGCGCAAATGGCAGCGCATAAAGAGCGGCCTGCCAGCCCGCGCGATTTGTCAGCTTCGCGGCGAGATCGCGCAGGCGAGCTGAGAGTCGGGTCGACAGTAGCAGGATCGCGATTGCGGCATTGAATAGGTAATTCCAAAGGATGAGCCAGTAGCCGCCTTCGAAGTAAGCGTTGGACTTACCCTTCTCCTCCGGCGAGATGGTGGCGAGCCATGCGCGCGTCGCTGTTTCGGCGTCCTGGATACCGGCAGGTGTCGCCACTGGCGCAGGCAAGTGAGAACTTTGCTCGCCATGGGCCAGAACTGGCGAAAAGATCACGGCCAGGGCAAAGATGAGATAGCGCGTCATCTTCAACCACTAATCGAAGAGCTTTGTCGCGCCAAAGTCTTTTGTGAAACGGGATTAATTTCATCGACCGTTCCACCGGATTTTGGTTTGCTCCCGATTGTGAAATCGATCTACGCTCTGGTGGCGTTTGGGCTGATTAGTCTGGCCGCGGCGCAGACTCCCTCCCCGGTGGAAGCCTCGCTCTGCGGTCCCTTCCCAAAGAATTACAAGGAAGTCGTGTGGAACTGGCTGCAAGGTGTGTTGCTCGATGCAGATAGTGCGAAGATCGAATGGCAGGGCGAGCCGAAACCGGCAGACCTGGGCAAGAACGGCGACCATCTTTATGGCTGGCTAGTCGAGTTCCAGGTCAACTCCCGTAACCGTTTTGGCAGCTACACCGGTAAGCAATCGCATGGCGCGCTTATACGGGATAACCAGGTAGTTAAAGGCGTAGGTTTCGCCTATTAATGACTCGGCTCCAGACTAAATCGAAACGCGCCCAGGGCGGTTCAATTACCTTCGCGATCATCGTGCTCCTGGTCGTCGCAGGGATCTTCTACTTCCTCTACAGCATGCGGCAAAGCGGTGAGAAAGAAGGGCGGCAGTTCGCGCGCGAAGTGATCGAGCGTTGCGTCTTTCGGCACGACGTTAACTTCCTGCACACTGTGGTGTCGCCCGATCGCCGCCTGACAATCCCGCCCGGAATGGATGAACAGTTTATCGATACACTAGCCAAACTAGGCGCTCCGGCCCGCAACTATGACGTGACCGGCGAACTGGAGTTCGATAACTACTTCGTAACGCCGCACGGAACATTCAAGAGTATACTCACCTTTCCGGACCGTCACGGCACATTCTATGTCAATGTCGCGCGGCCAAGTGGAACCTGGTTTGTCACCGACTATGGAATTACGTGGGAACGCCCGCCAGAGTAGTTGCGTCTGCTGACGGCGCAGCCGTACCCGCGGTTTCTTTGCAGGTTAATGCAACGGCACGGCCCAGCTGCCGATGCCGAGCGCGTTCATGACAATCTCCACAGAGAGTGCGGCCAGGATCATTCCCATAACGCGGACAAGGATGGATGCTCCGGATTGGCCAATGACGCGCAACACCACGTCGGAAAGACATAAGATAAAGTAGTTCAAAAGTAGGACGACGAGCAACACCACTGCGCTTTCTACTTGCTGCGGCACGGTATAAACATCGTTATCTGTGCGCAGGATCACCGCCAGGATCGCGCCCGGCCCGGCGATGGAAGGGACTGCGAGCGGAAAGACCGCGAGGTCGCGATTCTTCTCGCCCGGAGTGCTGGCAGCTTCGCTCGAGCCGAAGAGCATTTGCAACGAGAAAAGGAAGAGAATGATCCCGCCGGCGACTTTGAGAGACAAAACTCGGATGCCCATGGCATCGAGCACGATTTGTCCGATGACGACAGCGACCACGAGGATGATTGCGGCATAGATCGAGGCGCGCAGGGCGACGCGCCGCCGCTCTGTGGCGGAGAGTGCCGCCGTTAGACCGGCGAAAGAGCGAGCGTCCCCGGTGGATTGACGGTCGTCCAGAACATCATGAAATCCCGGAACAGCTTTTCAGTCATGAGAGCGTATTGCCGGCTTTATACAGAAGACGCTCAAGGGAGTCGACGCAGAATTGCGACCACGTTTCCAGGGTCTCCCGTCGCGCGAGAAGCTCGTCGCGACTCAGGAATTCGAGATTGGTGATCATGGCTTCGCGCTTTTCCACTTTTGGTTCATCGAGCGCCATGATATGAACGACTCCCAGATGCACTCGACCTACTTCGGTGCTGTCATCGTTTAGCAGCGCGACGATGCGATCATCGTAAGTTGTTTCGATTCGAATCTCTTCCCTCACCTCACGTTCCACTCCAGCCCGGTAAGCTTCCTCGTCCCAGGCAAAGAGCGATTCATCGGTATCATTCATGTGACCGCCGACGCCTATCGATCCCTTCGCCACCAGCCGTTGTTCGCCCGCTTTTCTGCCGCGGACATAGTAAAGAACACGGTCGGCGTGAGTGATAATCACATACGGAATAATCTGCTTGTAGCTGGGATCATGTTCAGCAGCGCTCCGGGAGATGAAGAAGTTATTGCCGCGGGAAAGCAGCGCGCTCAGATAGCGCTCGGGCTCGAAGTTCAAACCCTGAAATGAGCCAAGCTCATCAAACAGACTGCGCTTAACGACAAGAACGTTCTCTTCGGACATAACTCAAAGTATCTGACACAAGCCCACGACGGACATAACGCACTATTCCATTGCGCTAAAACGAGAACGTGAAACCAAGTTGCGGACCAAGAAGGTTCAAGCTTGGATTGGGATTAGTTTGCCCAGCATTGGAGAAATGCTCGTAGAGCAGCCCCATCTGCCCGCTTAGACGATCGTTGAACTTATAGGAAACACCAGCCGCCGTCAGGATATTAAAGGTGAAGTCCTGCCCCTGCGAGCCGAAGTTATCCGAGTTGCTATCGATAAACCCGAGGCCGACGCCACCGGAAAAGTAGGGCGTCCATCGGCTGCCGGCGCGACCAAAGTTATAGCGCAGTCCGAGGTTGATACCGAAGTAATGATTTTCGACGCCGCGAAGAATTGGCTGAGCTTCTGCGCTGAAGTATACTTGATTGTATCCGCGGAAAAGGCCGGGCCGCTCGGTGAAGTCGCCCCATCGCACCCGCGCGGTGAGGAAGTTCGCGTTGAGTTCGTAGGAGTGAGGATTGCCGAAGATGCCGAGCAGGTATGCGCTCTCGACCGAGATTTCGAAAGCTGGCGGCGACACCGGGTTGATTTCGCGAGAGGCTGGGGTCGCTGCGTCGCCAGCTAAAACCGGTCGGATCGCGCAGAGAACTAACAGGGAGATGAGCGCACGGTGAAATCGCATGGAGCGGCAGACGATATGGGGAACGGTGCTCTTTGCAACGGAGCCGGCGGCTTCCCCTGGGGTCGGGCAGCCGCGGACACAGAGCGCGTGCAACGAAGCCGCCAGTTGTAGCTGCCGCTGTCGCCCAGCGGCAGGGGTCTTGGCCGACCGTCCGTATCTTCCACCGACGACGGAGGCCAACTACAACCAGGTATCCAAATCTTCGGGCAAACTGCTCACCCATTCGCGCCCAGCATCAACATACAAACCCGAAGCGTGCAAGGCATGACGGGGGAGGAGTAGCACGCGCGCCAGCTCATCTGTCCAACCGGTCTTGATGAACCGAAGATATAACCCTTCATCCGGTCCGTAGATTTTGTCGCCCACGACGGAATGGCCGAGTGAGGCTAGATGCACGCGAATTTGATGAGTGCGGCCAGTGAGCGGCCGCGCTTTTACTACAGCAAAACACTCACCGTTGGTAGTTACTTTGCGGAAACGCCTAATAACCTCAAAATCGGTGACTGCTTCCGCTCCGCGCGCGTCAACGCATTGTTTGAGAAAAATCCGGGACCCAGTGATCTCCCCCTGCCGGATAATCGGCGTGACTACTTGCCTCTGTTCCCATTCGGGCCAGCCCCACACGATTGCCGTGTATTCCTTTATCATCGCGCGCGCTTGCATGAGCAGCCCAAACTCGCGCGCCGCCGTCGCATTTTTCGCTACCAACACGATGCCGCTGGTCTCACGATCCAGCCGGTTAACTATCGATACCTGGCCGCCGTTGGCAATTTCAAAGGCGAGCAGCTGACGAAGCTCGGCCCAGAGTGTCCGCGCGCCATCAGGCTTGCTCGGATGTATCAGAAGCAGCGGTGGCTTATCCACCACGATGTAATCCGCGGTCTCATTGACTATGGTGAAATCTCGGGGCGCTGACTGGGACATACTTATCGCAAGAATGTTTCTAACAGTTATTCAAAGAACAAATTAACTCGTTTGTCACACGAGAGCCACGTCAGTGGTCTCTCACGACGGTTGGCCGACCCTTCCCGTGTGAAGCACAATCAAACAAGTTACAATCAATGGGATACGGTGGCAGATTACTGCTCGCCGTATTCCGGCAGCCTCAGATCGAAGTAGGAGAAGAAGCACCGTTGGCCTAAGAAAGGCAGACGGGCGCACGTGAGATTCGACTCTCGGTCGCCCACGTGCGGGAAGCTAGACCCTGAGCGAGCCGCGAAACCCCCTGCCGCTATAGTAAGACTGCGCGCCGTTGTGATACACGAAGACGCGGCCGAAGCGGCGATCACCAAAAAGGGCGCCGCCGAGTTTCCTCACATCAGCAGGTGCCTTTACCCAGCTCGACGACTTCGTATCGAACTCTCCGAGTTTCTGTAGCTCTCCATATTGTTCTTCTGTTAATAGCTCAATGCTCATGGCCGCTGCCATATCAATGGCGCTATTTTTCGGTTTATGTTCTTTCCTGGAATCCAGCGCTTCACGATCGTAGCAAACACTGGTGCGGTCTTTGGGACTTTGTGGTGAACAATCAAAGAAGACGAATTCCGCCGTCCTTTTTTCATAGCCGACAACATCTGGTCCCCCGCCGGTTCTTTCCATTTCATTGAGTGACCAGAGCTTTTCAGGATTCGCTTCCAGCTTTGCTTTTACTTTAGTCCACTCCAGGCCTTTATGGCGGTTCATGTTTTTCTCGAAACGGACCTTCAATGTTTTGAGCAGTTCTTCACGCTGCTCTGGCGACAGCTTCTTTTTTGTTTCAACTACTTTCATATCGATTTCGTTTCATTCGCCACCGTATCAGGGTGATCTCTTCGAAACAACCGTCGAACGGCATCGCCTTTCCACATCCACAATCCTGAAAGGGCAACGACGGGAAGGGCGATATAACGAACAACGGGAGCGTAGTTGGAAGTTCGTGGAAGGGACTGTAAATGTAACCGATTATCGGAATGCCGAACACGATATGAATCCAACGCAAGATGGAACGTTTGGTGGCTTGGTTCATGAGTTGTTAATGAGTTCGTAATGATAAGCGACGATATTGGCTTGGCCTACGCACCCGCTTGCGCGAAAACGCAAGTGTCGCGCAAAGAACGATGGAGATGCAGGCCAGGATCGCACAAGCCTCACCCGAGTGCGATCTAGGCGGAGTATGCCGGAAGTACGCCTCGGCTGCGATGCTCGAAAACAGGAATGCCCCCAAGCAGACGCCATACAGGATTGCCCCGGCCACACCTCGGTATTCTGGTAGCAGCCATGCGGCGACGGGCACGCCATCAATGAAGCAATTATGACAATGATCAAGCGCAGTGACTCTAACGCGGTTTCGAAGCCCTAAAGCGTAATAAGATAGGCAAGCGCAATACCGAGCACCATCCTTGCTAAAATGAGCAGAGAACACGCGACGAAAACCCGCGCGCCGCAAACTTCAGGACTTGGTGTTCTCATAGAGCTAACGAGGCACACGCTCAGCCACATTTCAGGCGAGCGCAAGCTTGCCGGCCGTGTCTTTTGGGAAAGCAGGAAAAGGACAGGAAGCCGTGGTTGAGCCGACTGGCCACATCGCTACAACCGGCGCATGAGCTCGCAGGATAAGTTCCAAATAGAGGAATAACCATCCTCGATAGCATAACGACACCTCTGCCGGCCCCGCCATGCCAGAGTGGCGGCGCGAAGAAGAATAAAGGGAGTCGCGACAACGAACAGCACCGGTAAGAGGACGACAAGCACGATGAGAGCGATTAACTGCTCAACAACGACGCGAGCTAATAACTCCCACATGATCGAACATTACCTAACGACTAACCTGAGTCACGGCTGATAAATGGCAGCTATTCTCCTTGCCAGGATGACCAAGGAGTGAACCAACGCTCATCATGGGGGGCTTTGGATAGACTGGGATGATTTTTGCCAGAGATTAACGCAGATGAGGAAGTGGCGGCGTTAGCTCGGAAGGTTTTCCTGAGTTACCCCACCGAAGGTGGTTCG
>QHBL01000145.1 GCA_003244125.1 Chthoniobacterales bacterium | reverse complement strand
GAGCGAAGCGAAGTCGAAGGATCTCTATTTTTTTTCTGCCCAACAGGAATGATGAGAGATTCTTCGACTCCGTTCCGCTTCGCTCTACTCCGCTCAGAATGACAGCTGGGCGGCCCCGCTTCTTTAGCCGGCACGGCAAATAGCCTGAAAACTTCATCAGCAATCGACGTCGCCGTTTCCGGTCGGATCTCGCGCCCGCAATCCGGGCAAAAGGCCCTGGCGATCCGCGGCCAGAGCAGCTTCAGGTAATCGTTGATCTCCGTCATCGTGCCGACGGTCGAGCGCGATGACTTCACCGGGTTCGCCTGCTCGATGGCGATGGCTGGAGGGATGCCACGAATGTCATCGACGCGCGGCTTGTCCATGCGGTCGAGGAATTGCCGCATATAAGGCGAGAACGTCTCGACGTAACGCCGCTGCCCTTCGGCGTAGATGGTGTCAAAGGCGAGCGACGATTTCCCGCTGCCGCTCGGCCCGGTGATTACGGTTAATTCGCCGAGCCGCAGATCGACATCGATGCCTTTGAGATTGTTCTGGCGCGCCCCGCGAATCTCGACGCAGCCGCGCTCCGCGGGCGCGGTCACGCACGGTTTCTCAGCTTTTGTCGGAACCACCGGAGACTATCCGGGAGGCAGGTTAAATCTGCAACAAACCGACGCTTTCCAAGCTGTCGTCCTGAGGCTGGCGAGGCAGGCTCGCGGTGACAGCTACTGTGGGCCGAACCGCTCCGCGACTTTATCGTGCTGCGCGATGAGCTCGAGCGGCATGTCTTCGCCTAACGATTCGAAGAATTTCGACTGCGTCTCGAGCTCCGTCGTCCATTCCTCGGGCCTTACCGAGAGGAGTTCCTGCATCGTGTCGGAGGAGACGCCGGCGAGACCTTCCAGGTCGAGATCGTCAGGCCGCGGCACCAGACCAATGGCCGATTCCGCGGCTCCGGCCCGACCGGTGCAACGATCAATCACCCATTGCAATACGCGCATGTTGTCGCCGAAGCCGGGCCAAAGGAATTTCCCGTCCCCGCCTTTGCGGAACCAGTTCACGTGAAAGATGAGCGGCGGGTTCTTCAGTCGCGGGCCGATGGTCAGCCAGTGCTTGAAGTATTCGCCCATGTTGTAACCGCAGAACGGCAGCATCGCCATCGGGTCACGGCGCACCTGGCCGACTGCGCCGGTCGCGGCCGCGGTCGTCTCCGAGCCCATGGTCGCGCCGACATAGACCCCGTGTTCCCAATCGCGCGCCTGGAAAACCAGCGGCATCGTATCGCTGCGGCGTCCGCCGAAAATGATGGCGCTGATCGGCACGCCTTTGCCGTCCTCGACGTGCGGATCGAGCACCGGATTGTTCCGCATGGGCGTGGCGAAGCGCGAGTTCGGATGCGCGGCTTTCTCTTTCGATTCCGGCGTCCAGTCGTTCCCTTTCCAATCGATCGCGTGCTGCGGCGGCGGGCCGTCTTTGCCTTCCCACCAGACATCACCGTCATCGCTCAGCGCGACATTGGTATAGAGCGTGTCGTGCTCGATCGACTTCATCGCGTTCGGGTTTGATTTGTAGCTCGTCCCCGGCACCACGCCGAAGTAACCGTTCTCGGGATTAACCGCGTAGAGCCGGCCGTCGTCGCCGATCTGCATCCACGCGATGTCATCGCCGACGGTGGTCACTTTCCAGCCGGCGAAATGCTTCGGCGGAATGAGCATGGCGAAATTGGTTTTGCCGCACGCGCTCGGGAACGCCGCCGCCACGTAATGTTTTTCACCTTCAGGCGACTCGACTCCGAGAATGAGCATGTGCTCCGCGAGCCAGCCTTGCTTGCGCGCGAGATAAGAACCGATGCGCAGGGCGAGACATTTCTTCGAAAGCAAAACGTTCCCGCCGTAGCCTGAGCCGACGGAGATGATGGCATTATCCTGCGGGAAATGGCAGATGAATCGCCGCTCCGGATTGACATCGAGCAATGAATGCACGCCGCGATTCCACTCGGCGTTCACGTTTTCACCCAGCCGCTTCACCGCCACCGCGCCCATCCGCGTCATGATGCGCATGCTGAGCACGACGTAGATCGAGTCGGTGATTTCAAACCCGACTTTGGTTAGCGGCGAATCCGGCGGCCCCATGATGTAGGGAATGACGAACATCGTCCGCCCGCGCATCGCGCCCGCCAGCAGCCGGTGCAATTTTTGATACATCGCCGCCGGCTCAAACCAGTTGTTGGTCGGCCCGGCTTCGTGCTTCGTCGGCATGCAGATAAAGGTGAACTGCTCGACTCGCGCGACGTCATTGGGATTACTCCGGTGCAAATACGAGCGCGGCACCTTCTGTTCGTTCAGCTTGGTGACGGTGCCCTGCCGCATGGCTTCGGCGAGAAGAAAATCATTTTCGCGCTCCGAGCCGTCGCACCAGAAGATATTTTCCGGCTGGGTTAAACGTGCGACCGATTGCACCCAATCGAGCACCGCTTTGTTCTGCGTCCGGGCCGTCCCGATATCGGGAGGCGGCGAAATAGCGGGCGCAAGTTTCTCCATGCGGGCAAAACGATTCGGAAATCTTCGTCTGTTCGCGCGCTTCTCCAAGCAAATTTTCCGCAAATGGCATGGCTTGCGTCAAAGAGTGCACCGCCTTTTATTGCTTCATGTTCGGTGTGACCACGTCAGACGACTACAAGCCGGTCACCTGGATGGGACGCGTGCCGGTCGATGTCACCACCATTCTCGTGGGCCTGCATGTCTTCTTCGCGGTCCTGACACCGTTTTTATTTCGCTTCGGCCCGGCCGCGGTCCTGAACGAGCTGATGTTCGAGAGCAGCAGCACCCTTCACGGCGAAGTCTGGCGCCTTGGCAGCTACGCCTTTATTCATCCGCCGAATTATCTGCTCTGGTTCGCTATCGAGATGTACATGCTTTTCGTTTTCGGGCGTGAAGTGGAGAAATTCATCGGTCAACGAGCTTACATCGTCCTCTACCTTCTCCTCCTTCTTGCGCCGACACTCCTGCTGACGCTGTGGGGACTTCTTCAACCAACCGCGCTGGCCGGCTCGCCCATTCTGCACTTCGGCATCTTCGTCGCGTTCGCCACCATTTACCCGTCGGCCGAAATGTTCCTGCGCATCACGGCCAAATGGACCGCGCTCATTCTGGCCGCGGTCTATACCCTCACCATGCTGGCCGGGCAGCCCTGGTATAATCTTGTTGCCTTGTGGTTCACCGTCGGCGCCGCATTTCTCTTCATCCGCATGCAGGGCGTCGGAACCGAGCTGGCCTGGTGGGAAAATTTCAAAGCCCACTTGCAGCCGAAGCCGAAATTTAAAGTCGTGCCCAAACCGGCAGCGCCGCGCCGCAACGAAGAAGACGTTTACGAATCAATCGATCCCATTCTGGAAAAGATCGCCAAGTCCGGCATCGGCAGCCTCACGGCGGGCGAACGCCGCCAGCTCGACCGCGCGCGCAATCGGCTGCTGCAAAAGCACGACTGATCATTTCTCCTGCGTCGCTTCACTCTCGCGATGGGAAAGCGCGAGGATGAGATCGGTTTTCGAGAGTGAGCCGACGAGTTTGCGCGAAGTGCGATCGCTCACCACCGGCAGCCGTTCGCCGTCGTGATGGCTGAACTCGTCGAGCGCGCCGCGCACCGAAATGTCGCGATCGATGGTGCGAAAATCTTCGCGCATAATGTCGCGCGCGATGACCAGGTTCGCGAGCTCCGGCTCATTCAGATAGGCCTTGATATCGTGCAGTGAAATCGCGCCTTTAAACCGGTGCTGCCGATCGACGACATAAAGGTAATTAAAGCGCTGGGTGATGAAGTCCTGCCCGATCTCGTGGAAGGGCGCGGTCTCGAGTACAGCGACCGGGTTAGGTTTGACCAATTCAGCCAGCCGTACATCCGCGAGTCGCTCGTCAAAATAGGACGCGCCTTTGCGTTTGAGCGACTCGCTGTAGATCGAGCGCGGCTCGATCCGAACGGAAACGTAATAGGCAACGATGCACCCAAGCATCAGCGGCAGGATGAGATGATAATCGAGCGTGAGTTCGAAGAGCATCAGCATCGCCATGATCGGCGCGTGCGTGGTGGCGGCGAGAAACGCCCCCATGCCGACGAGCGCGAACGCGCTCGGGCTGCTCGTGGCATGTACGCCGAAGAGATACTCGACGCCGGTGCCAAAGAGAAATCCCGCGCTCGCGCCGATCATCAGCGTGGGAGTGAAAACGCCGCCGACCGCGCCCGAGCCGAACGTCGCCGCGGTGGCGATGACTTTGCCGGCGAGCACGAGCGCAAGCGTGCTCCAAAGCCACTGTGCCTGGAGAATGTTGCCGATGGCGCTGTAGCCGTTACCGGCCACTTCCGGGCGCACCATGGTAAGTGCGCCCACAATCAAACCGCCGAGCGCCATCCGCGCGTAAACCGGCAGCGGAATTTTACCAAACGCGATTTCACTCCACCGCAGCGCGCGCACAAACCATGGCGCGGCCAGGCCAAGCAAAATCCCGAGCGCGAGATAGGGCAGAATTTCCCAATCGTTGTGCAGCTCAAAGGAGGCGGCGTAGAGAGGATTGGGGCCGGCGAAACGTTGAGTCGTTAGCGTCGCAATAACGGACGCGAAGACAAGCGGCCCGAATATTTCCATCGCCATCGTGCCGAGAACGATTTCGGCGACGAAGAGCGCGCCGGCGATCGGCGCGTTGTAAGCGGAAGCGATGCCTGCCGCCGCGCCGCACGCGACCAGCAGCCGTTTGCGCGGAACTGACCAGTCGCGCCACCGCCCCACCAGTGACGCGCACAATGACGAGAGTTGCACCAGCGGTCCTTCGCGCCCGATCGATGCGCCGGAAGCGATGCTGAACATGGCAGAAAGCGTTTTCACAATACTCGAGCCGATGGAGATCACGCCTTCGCCGACCACCACCGCTTCCATGTAATCGGTCGAGTATTTTGTGCGCCGAAAACGCCCGCCCAGAAAAATAATCGTGCCGGCGATCGCGCCACCGATGGCGGGCGTGATGAGCCGCCGCCAGAGCGGCAACTCCATAAACGTGCGCGCATATTCGCCGGTGTGTTGCGTCAGCAGCCAGTGCACCTCTTCGGTGGCAAGCCGAAACAGGTGCGAGACGAGTGCGCCGATAAATCCGATCACGCCCGCCCAGAAGAGCGTGACCTGCAAATCGCTCGGCCGGATTTTCTCCGCGATCCAGACACGCAGCTTCAGCTCCCGCAGCAGGCGCGCGGTCGGTCGTGTGTGGCTCGCTGGAGTTGAGTCAGCCATTTCTAAAAATCGACAACGGCGGCGCGTCCTGTTTGGATATGTGC
>QHBL01000080.1:8563-19614 GCA_003244125.1 Chthoniobacterales bacterium | reverse complement strand
GGGCTTGGCCATAAAAGAAAGTTGCGCCGGTTCTCGGCGCGGAGGGAGCGCCTAATTAAGAACAATTCCCCAGCGGCGCAAGCGGAGATTTCGTCGTTCAATAGAGGCGAAATCGGCGGCTTTCAACCACTCCGGGTTTTATCTTGTCGACCCCGCCAAACTCTTGCGCTTAGTTAGCCGCGCATGAGCGTGGAAGTGAAGATTCCGGCCGTGGGCGAATCGATCGCCAGCGGCGTCGTTTCCGTCTGGCATAAAAAATCGGGCGATCATGTCCGCAAAGGCGAGCCGCTCTTCACTCTCGAGACGGACAAGGTCTCCACCGAGATCGTGGCCGTCGCCGATGGCGTGCTCGAGACCAGGGCGGCTGAAGGGCAGGAGGTGAAAATCGGGGAAGTCGTGGCTGAAATCGATGACACCGCGCCAGTGGCCGATGCTGGTGCGCCAGCCGCTAAACCCGAGCAGAAAAGGGAGTCCCCACTTTCTCCCGCTGTCCGGCGCATCGTCGAAGAAGAGAAACTTGACCCGTCGCAAATTTCTGGCGCCGGAAAAGGCGGGCGAATCACCAAAGGCGACGCGCTCGCCGCCGCCAAGCGCGGGAACGCGGGCGCTGTAGCGGCGCCTGTAGCGCCTGTAGGGGACGCTGTTAGTGTCCCGGAGAAGCCAGCGGCTTCTCCTACAACGCAGCGTGAAAAGCCAGCGATAGCAGCACAAGATGGAACCGAAGTTCAGGAGTCGTTAGCTCACGCAGCTAACGACGATGGTCGCATCACGCGCAAACGGATGTCGCCGCTCCGCCGCAAAATTGCGCAACAGCTTGTCATGGCACAGCAGACCGCCGCCATTCTCACCACTTTCAACGAGTGCGACATGAGCGAAGTGCAGGCCTTGCGCGCAAATGCGCAGGAGAGTTTCACTCAAAAACACGGGATCAAACTTGGCTTCATGTCGTTCTTCATCAAAGCGACAGTGGTTGCGTTGAAGACAGTGCCATCGCTCAACGGCCGTATCGAAGGCGAAGACTTCGTGCAGAATAACTTCTACGACATCGGCGTCGCTGTCGGGACCGAGCGCGGCCTGGTCGTGCCGGTGCTGCGCAATGCCGATAAAAAGTCGTTCGCCGACCTCGAGCGCGACATCGCTGAGTTCGCCAAGAAAGCGCGTGAAGGCAAACTTAAGATCGAAGAGCTGCAAGGCGGCACCTTTACCATCTCAAATGGCGGTATCTACGGCTCCCTATTGAGCACCCCTATTCTTAATCCGCCGCAAAGTGGAATACTCGGCATGCACAAGATCATGGAGCGACCCATCGCGGTGAACGGCGCCGTCGTAGTTCGGCCCATGATGTATCTCGCGCTCAGCTATGATCACCGCGCGGTGGATGGGAAGGAAGCAGTGACGTTTCTCATCAAGGTAAAGGAAGGCATCGAAAGTCCCAAGACGCTGCCGATCGACTTCTGAATCGCGCTCGCCTCTGATGCTGAGATATGGATAAGTTCGATGTCACAATTATCGGCTCGGGGCCTGGCGGCTACGTCGCGGCCATCCGGGCCGGCCAGCTAGGACTTAAGACTGCCATAGTGGAAAAGGAAAAGGAACTCGGCGGCACCTGTCTCCGCATCGGTTGTATCCCAAGCAAGGCGTTGCTCACTTCAAGTGATCATTATCACTTCGCGAAAAAGGAAGCGGTGAAGCATGGGATTATCATCGAAAACGCTCGCGTCGATTTGCCGGCGATGCTTTCGCGCAAGGATAAAGTAGTTAAGACGCTCACTGGTGGAGTTCGTCAGCTGATGAAGACCAACAAAGTCACCGTCTTCGAAGGAACGGGCAGGATCAGCGCGCCGGGCAAAGTATCAGTTACCAGCGCGAACGGTGAAGCTCAGACCATTGAAACAGCTAACATCGTTATCGCCAGCGGTAGCGTGCCGGTGGAGATGCCATTTGCCCGCTTTGATGGCAACACCGTCGTGAGCAGCACCGAGGCGCTTTCGTTTTCTGAGACGCCAAAGAATTTTCTTGTCATCGGCGCCGGCGCAATCGGGCTCGAGCTTGGCTCGGTCTGGAATCGCCTCGGCTCGGAAGTCACTGTGCTCGAATTTCTGCCGAGGATTGCCGTGGGTTTTGATCTCGAGCTATCCAACCTTCTTCAGCGCGCGCTCACGGCACAAGGCATAATATTTCACCTGGAAACGAAGGTGACCGGGGTGAAGGTAAAAAATGGTCGGGCCGTCGCGTCAGCTACCAAAGGTGATAAGGAGATGAGTTTCGAAGCTGACAAGGTGCTCATCTCAGTGGGGAGACGGCCATTTGCCGACGGGGTAGTTGAACCGGGTGTGGGAGTGGAGCTGGACGAACGCAAGCGAATAAAAGTAGATAAGAACTTTCGCACGAACGTGGAAGGTATCTTTGCCATCGGCGATGTTATAGCTGGCCCGATGCTGGCGCACAAAGCGGAAGAAGAAGGGATAGCTTGTGTGGAGAACATCGCCGGTAAGTCAGGCCACGTTAACTACGATGCTATCCCCGGTGTGATCTATACCAATCCGGAGCTGGCCGGGGTAGGAATGACCGAAGACCAGGCAAAGGAGAATGGCTTGAATGTGCGCATCGGAAAGTTCCCGTTCCAGGCGAACGGTCGCGCTCTGGCGAACGAGGATGTGGAAGGAATGGTCAAATTCGTAGCCGACGCGGAGACGGATCGGATTCTCGGCGCACATGTCCTGCAACACGCCGCATCCGAGCTCATCGCGGAAGCGACTTCGGTGATCGAGTTCGGCGGGAGCAGTGAAGATCTGGGGCGGACCTGCCATGCGCATCCGACCCTAAGCGAAGCGGTCAAGGAAGCGGCGCTGGCGGTAGAGAAGCGGGCGCTTCATATCGTGAATCGTTAGCTGCGGCGGTCATAGTTCCGTCCCTACCACACCTTCGACAAGGATCATTCGCGCGTTGGCCGTGCGGTGTCGCATCTTTCTCGGCTCGGCGTATTCCGGTGAATTGAGCCACGCCTTGCCTCGCCCGGCATTGGCGAATTCGAGGACGACGATGCGTTTCGGTTGCCAGTCGCCTTCAAGCGTTTCACAAGCTCCGCCACGCACGAGATACTTGCCGCCATATTTCTCGACGGTATCGCCGGCCAGCTTCTTGTATTCTTCGTAGTTCACCGGATCGGTGATTTCCAAATCGACTATGATGTATGCGGGCAATGGAGTTACCGTGCTGCGGCTTGGTCAGGTCTGGGGCGCGACGATTCGGGTGCTTCGCAAAGTCATGGTTTGCACAATAACTCCGCAGATGACGAGCGCGCCGAAAAGCAGCGCATGTCCGGTCGGCGGCAGGTTGATTGCGCCAGTGATGAGATGCGCGCCGATAAGCGAGGAGACGAGGATGAGCGCCCAGTCGAAGACAAAGAGGAGCGCGAGCGCGCCGATGATCCCGCCGACGATAAACGCCAGCCAGTTATGACTGGCGTAATCGACAAGGAATGTTGAGAGCAAGCCGACGGCGAGACGTCCGCCGGCAAGGAAACCAGCGAGGGCAACGGCGAGTTTTTGCAGGAAGAGCGCGAGCAGCGCGCCGATGAACCCGAGCAGGAGCGCGAGAGTGAGTTGGAGAAGCGGCGTTGGCTGGGGCACAAGGTGAGAGGCCAGTTGCACGCCCGCGGCAAACCCGAGCGCGGCGAGGCAAAGCCAGAAAAGTTTGCGTCCGAAAAACAAAATGACCACGCCGATGCAGGCGCTGACGATGGGAATTGAAAGGTTATTTTCCAGAAGAACTGACATGTCGGGAGCGTCGGAGCGTTGAAGCCTTACACAGGTGGCCGCTGCATCGCTTCAACCATTCTACCCCTCACTTCTTCAGCATCGCGTCGCGCTCCGCTTTGAATTCGTTGCCCGGCTTCCACTCCGGCCAGGTTTTGCCGTTGGCAACTTCGTAGCCGACTTCGAAAAGAAGCTGTATGTCCTGCACCGCGCCGGCCAGGTCCCAGTCCGGTTTCACTTCGTCCGAGACCTGATGGTAATCCTTCAGGTCGAACTCATCCGCGCGCAGCGGCGCGTCCGGCGCGCGCGCGACGAGGTGTTCGTTCTTGCCGATGTAAAGCGCGGGCACGCCGACCTTAGCGAACTCAAAATTATCCGCGCGATAAATGCTGCCCTTTTCCGCGCGCGGATTTGGGATGCAGGCACGGCCTTGCGCCTGAGCGCGGTGCGCGAGCATATCATCGAGCGTGGACATGCCGAAGCTGGTGTCCTCCACGTCGCGCGTTTTGCCCCAGACGTTCATGCTGTCAATGTTGATATCGGCCAGCGTTTTGTTGAGCGGATAAAGCGGGTGCAAGGCGTACCACTTCGCCCCGAGCAACCCCGCTTCTTCGGCCGTGGTGGCAAGGAAAAGCAGGGTGCGTTTCGGCGGCGGGCTGAGTTTGGTCGCGGCGCGGCCGAGCGCGATGACCCCGGCGACTCCAGAGGCGTTATCCACCGCGCCGTTGAAAATCTGATCGCCCGGCAACTCCGGATGTCTCCCCAGATGATCCCAATGCGCGCTGAAGATGACGAACTCATCGCGCAGCTTTTCATCGCCGCCTTCGAGCTTGCCAATGACGTTGTGCGATTTGAATGAACGGACCTGCTGCTTGAGATCGAAGTTGGCTTTTGCGCTCAGCGCAACCGGACGGAAATCCTTTTTCAGCGCCGCTTTCTTCAACGCCTCAAAATCCTGCCCACTGTCCGCCAGCAGCTTCTTCGCGACATCGAGCGTGATCCAGGAACGAACGCCAACCGCGCCCGCGTTTTTGTCCGGCGCATCGAGCTCGAAGTTCTCCTTCGACCAGCTCGTCTTCACCACCGAATACGGGTAGGCCGCCGGCTCGGTTTCGTGAATAATGACCGCCGCGGCCGCGCCTTTTTCGGCTGCGACCTCATACTTGTAGGTCCAGCGTCCGTAGTAAGTCATCGCTTTTCCTTTGAACATCTTCTCGTCGAGCTTCGACGGATCGCCCGCATCAGGAATCGGCGGATCGTTAATGAGCATGAGGATGGTTTTGCCCCGCACATCCGCGCCTTTGTAATCATCCCAGCCATACTCCGGCGCGACGATACCGTAGCCCACGAACACTACGTCGGAATTGTCCACCTTGATCTCGTCCTGCAAGCGCGCTGATGAGGCGACGTAATCATCGGGAAACTTCAGCGCGACGGTGTTGCCATTAACGACGAAGGACGCGCTCGGCTCCGTTTTGATACCGGCGAGTGGCACTTCCTGGAAGTAAGTGCCATCGGGATTGCCCGGCTTAAGCCCGACCTGTTTGAACTGGTCGCTAATGTATTTAGTGGAAAGCTCTTCGCCTTTCGATCCCGGCGCGCGGCCTTCGAATTCATCCGAGGCGAGCGTCTTGATGTGCGCCAGCAAACCATCCGCCGTGATGGTGTCGAGCGCAGGTTTGAGTCGCTCCGCGTCGGGATCAGCGCCGAAGGCGGTGAGGGTGAAGAGGGAGAGAAGCAACGTTGTTTTCATGCGTCGCTCATTGCATACAGCGCCTTCACAAATCTGTCATGCGGAACAGCGCGACCCAGAGACCGACAACGCTCTTCGCATTTGCCTCGCTCAGCGCTGTGATGCGTGCGAGAAAACTACGATGCGCGAAATCGCCGAGAAATTCGTCCTCGCTTTTATCCCAATTTTTGTCGCGATCGATCCGATCGGTCTCGTCGCATTGTTCATGGGCCTGGGAACGGGCGGTTCCCCGGAAGTGCGAAAGCGTCAGGCGTTTCTCGGCATCTTCACCGGGTTAATTATCGCCATCGGTTTCATCTTTCTCGGCAAAGGTATTTTCAATGCGCTCGGCATCACTGTGGCCGATTTCCAAGTGGCTGGCGGACTCATCCTGCTTTGTCTCGCGGTGCGCGAGCTGGTTGGATTTTTCCCACAGGATCGCGGCGGGGGCGAGGAGTTTGGTGTGGTGCCGCTGGGGATGCCGTTGATTGCCGGCCCGGCGTTGCTCACCGCGCTCCTGATCCTGGTGGACGCGGTGGGACTGCTCTTCACCATTGCCTCGCTGCTGGTGAATCTCGGGTTGGTCGCCGTTGCGCTTTGCAATGCTGACCGCTTCGCGCGTTTGATGGGCAGGCAAGGATTGCGTGGGATCTCGAAAATCATTGCGCTGCTGCTCGCCGCGATTGCGATCAGTTTGATCCGCCGCGGGTGGCAGGTGCGCTGAGCATTGTAGCTGCCGCTGTTTTCAGCGGCAGCGCGAGGTTTCGTTAGCGGTGCCGCAACTTTTTCGCCGCCGAGGACGGACGGCAGCTACAACGCGCAGATTTAGAACCGCCCGCTGCGCAGCATGACCAACGTGCAGCCTTCCACTACTTCAATCCCGACGGCTTCGGCATGCTCGGCCAGCTTCGGATTTTCGGCTCCCGGATTCATAATGATGCGCCGCGGCCTGGCGGAGATGATCTCGTCGATGAGCGGGTCACTTCGCGCTGGCCGAAGATAAAGCGTCACGGTGTCGATCTTCTCCGGCACATCGCTGATGCGCTTGTAACAATGTTCTCCCAAAACTTCCGTGAACGCCGGGTTCACCGGGACCGGCTGGTGCCCGTACTCGCGCAGCATTCTGAAGGCCCGAAACGCGTAGCGCTCAGGTTTTGGTGAAGCGCCGAGGATGACGACAGTTTTGCCCGGTGGCTTCGCCTCAGCGCCGTGACTCATGAGCTGAAGTATCCCACAAATAATTGCCTCGGCCGCACCGGCGCGCAGGTTTGACGATTCGGGAGGAGGCAGTTACTATCGGCATCTATGAGGTTCCCGTTGGCGCTCACCAGCAAGATCGCTGCGTACATCATCGGGCACAAACTGCGTGGGACGCGGAAATTCGCTACCGTTCTCCAGCTTGAGCCGCTGCACACCTGCAATCTCACCTGCACCGGCTGCGGTCGCATTCGCGAATACTCCACCTCACTTAAGGACATGATGCCGCTGGAGGATTGCCTCGGCGCGGCGCGGGAATGCAACGCGCCCATGGTGTCCATCTGCGGCGGTGAGCCTCTCATCTACCCGCACATCGAAGCGCTGATCAGCGGTCTCCTCGAGCAAAAGCGGATCGTTTACGTCTGCACCAACGCGATGTTCATGCGCAAGAAGATGCGCGAATGGATGACCGCGGAAAGGCGCAAGGATGAAGGCGGAAGGCGCCAGGAAATTGACGCGAAGCTTGATGAATTAGTCGCGGAAGGTTTGGTCAGCGCGAAGGATGCCGAAAAGGTGCGCGACCCGAATGCGAAGGTTCCGGCGATCACCATCGCGCCATCGAGCTGGATGTATTGGAATGTCCACCTCGATGGCCTGGAGCGGACGCACGATCTCATCGTTGAGCGCGAAGGCGTTTTCAAGGAATGCGTCCTCGCTATTAAGATGGCGAAATCTCTCGGTTACCAGGTCGCGACGAACACGACCATCTACAAAGAAACCGACATGGATGAAGTCGAGCAGATGTTCGATTTCCTGAGTGACCTCGGCGTGGACGGCCATACCATCACGCCGGGCTACGAATACGACGCGGCCAAGCGCGACATGATCGAGCGGCTGAATTTGCAGCCGGAAAACTTCTTCCTCACCCGCAAGGCGACGGTGGAGAAGTTCGCGCGCATGGATGATTGGATGAATCGCTACACATTTTTCGGCACGCCGATCTACTTCGAGTTTCTCGCCGGCCACCGCGAGCTGACCTGTTCCGCCTGGGCGATTCCAACGCGGAATCTCAAAGGCTGGAAAGCGCCGTGCTATTTTATGACCGACGCTGCCGGCACCAATGGCACCGGCCATTTCAATAGCTACGCGGAGTTGCTCGCGAATGTGGATTGGGACAAATATGGGGTGGTGGACGGGGTGGCGCGCGATCCACGATGCGAGAATTGCATGACGCATTGCGGGTATGAGCCGACCGCAAGTCTCGGCCTTCAGGCGCAGCGCGGCGACACCTGGAAGACGATCAAATTCAACTTCGGAGCGCGCCCGAAGAGTGGGGGACGGGGAAACGAAATCGCCGTGTACAACGGCGTTAGCTCAGGCAACGGGCATCTCACTGGCAAGCGCGCCGCGGAACTTGCGGCGAAGGCATCGTGAGTATTGTTTGTCATCCCGAGCGAACGCGAGGGACCTCTCAATTTGTGATTCGGTTTCGAACGTTTAGGCGGTTCCTCGCCGTCTCCGCGGCTCGGAATGACAGCTGGAAACGGACGTGAGCTCTTCGACCGCTTCAGTCCGTCAACATTCGAACCTTGTCTCGCTGCCCAGCGCGCGACCAAAGCGCGATGACAGCTACGCAGCTAACGACTCCCAGATTGCTTCCGGCATCGCGCGCGCGCAGGAGAATCTGCTTCGCCAGCAAAAGCCTGACGGCCATTGGTGCGGCGAGCTCTTCGTCGATAGCACCCTTTGCTCTGATTATGTGCTCTACATGCACTGGCTCGGCGACGTGGATCGCGAGCGGCAGGAACGTTGCGCGCAGCATATCCTGAAGCGGCAGCTGCCGGATGGCGGTTGGAATATTTACTTCGCGGGGCCGAGCGAGATCAACGCTTCAGTCAAAGCTTACTTCGCGCTGAAGCTGGCCGGCTATTCCCCCGATTTGCCGTTCATGCGTGAAGCGCGCGCGAACATTTTGCGGCTCGGCGGCATTCCGCGAATGAACACCTTTAGCAAACTTTACCTCGCGCTGCTCGGCCAGTTCCCTTGGAAATATCTGCCGACCATTCCGGTTGAGATGATCCTGCTCCCGACCTGGGCGCCGTTTCACATCTACAAAATGTCGAGCTGGAGCCGCGCCATGCTCGTGCCCCTCGCGATCATCAATCACTTCAAGCCGACGCGTGAGCTTCCCGGTGAATTTCAACTGCACGAGCTCTACCCGCTTGGCACCGAGCACAAGGATTTTCGGCTGCCGCGCGACGCCCGCCGTTTCACCTGGCGCAATCTGTTTCTCCGTGGCGACGATGTGCTGAAGGTGCTTCATCGCACGCCCTGGAATCCCTTGCGCCAGCGCGCGCTCGAGGAAGCGGAGCGCTGGATGCTGGAGCGCATCGGAGAAGGCAGTGAGGGTTTGGCCACGGTTTTTCCGGCAATGCTGAACGCGCTCATCGCGCTCCACACGCTTGGGTATCCGAATACGCACCCGGTGTTGATGAAAGCGCAGAAGGATTTCGAGGGCTTGTTCGTGGATGATCCGGATGACTTCCGCATTCAGCCGTGTCTCTCGCCCGTGTGGGACACGGCCATCAACGTCATCGCGCTGGCCGAAAGCGGTGTGCCGGCAGAGCATCCGGCGCTCCAGAAAGCGGCGCAGTGGTTGACGGAGAAGGAGGTGCGCATCCGCGGCGATTGGGCCATGAACAATTCGCACGCGGAAGCGAGCGGCTGGGCGTTCGAATACAACAACGTCTATTATCCCGATACCGACGACACGGCGATGGTGCTGATGGCGCTGCGGCTGGTGCAGCCACACGACAAGGCGAGCTTCGAGCAGATGTTCGCCCGCGCGCTCCGGTGGCAGCTCAGTTTCCAATGCCGCGACGGCGGCTGGGCTGCGTTCGACAAGGATGTCATCGATGGCTGGCTCGAGAACATGCCGTTCGCGGATCACAACGCCATTCTCGATCCTACGTGCAGCGATCTCACCGCGCGCACGCTCGAGCTTTTCGGTTATATCGATTTCGACAAGAACGATCCGGCGGTCTCGCGCGCGCGGCGCTATCTCATCGCGACGCAGGATGACGATGGTTCGTGGTATGGCCGCTGGGGCGTGAACTACATTTACGGCACGTGGCAGGTGTTGCGCGGGCTGCGGGCCATCGGTCAGGACATGAGGCAGGATTGGATTTTGCGCGGGCGCGATTGGCTGGAGAGTTGCCAGAACGATGATGGTGGCTGGGGCGAAACCTGCGCGACCTACGATAATCCCTCGCTCAAAGGCGAAGGTCCCAGCACCGCGTCGCAGACGGCGTGGGCGCTGATGGGGCTGTGCGCCTGCGGCGATCTTGACCGGATAAGTGTGCAGCGGGGATTGCGCTATCTCATCTCGACGCAGCGCGAGGACGGTTCATGGCACGAGCCGGAAATCACCGGGACTGGATTCCCGAAGGTGTTCTACCTCAAGTACGATATGTATCGGCAAAATTTCCCGCTGCTCGCGCTCGCGACTTACGTGAACTACCGCCGCGGCGCCGGACATCCGCCGAGCTTCTTTCGCTGCGGCTAATCAGTCATCCCGAGCCGCGAAGACGGCGAGGATCCTCACGGTTGTCCGTTGCTGCTTTCTCCATGTGGGAGGTCCCTCGCATCCGCTCGGGATGACAATGGTCGCGTAAACTTGCCCGTGATTGACGCGCCGCCATTCGCGCCGAAGAGTGAACGCATGGCTTACGAATTACCGAAACTTCCCTACGCATACGACGCGCTCGAGCCCCACATCGACGCGCGTACGATGGAAATCCATCACACCAAACACCACCAGACTTACATCACCAACGTCAATAACGCGCTCAAAGATCACCCCGAGCTCGCGAGTAAATCGGTCGAAGATTTGATTCGCGATCTGAACGCCGTTCCCGAAGCCATTCGCACCGTGGTGCGCAATAACGGCGGCGGTCACGCCAACCATTCGTTCTTTTGGCAAATCATGGGGCCAGGAAAAGGCGGTGAGCCGAAAGGCAAGCTCGCTGACGAAATTAAGTCGACCTTCGGCAGCTTCGATCAATTCAAGGAGAAGTTCGCTGCGGCCGGCGCGGGTCGTTTTGGCAGTGGCTGGGCGTGGTTAATTAAGAACAAAAACGGCAAGCTGGAAGTAGTCTCAACGCCAAACCAGGACTCGCCGCTGATGGAAGGGAACACCCCATTGCTCGGAGTCGATGTCTGGGAGCACGCCTACTATCTGAACTATCAAAACCGCCGCCCTGATTACATCAAGGCCTGGTGGAACGTGGTCAATTGGGACGAAGTAGCCAAACGCTACGGCGGCTAGTTCGCCGAGTTATGCCGGGTAGCGCCCGCGGCCCGCG
>QHBL01000080.1:0-8482 GCA_003244125.1 Chthoniobacterales bacterium | reverse complement strand
GGCGGCACAAACGATGTCATGCGGCTCATCAGCGTGCTCGAAACTGAGGACATCGCATGGTGTGCAATTGGCGGAGTTGCCGTCAATCACTGGGCGGAAGAGCCTATGGTCACTCAGGATCTCGACTTTGTTGTTGCTGCCGAAGCGGCTGAACGTGCGGTGGCGGCATTGGAGCGTGCCGGGCTGCGGGCTGAGCGCTTCGAGTGGTCAGTGAATTTTACAGGCCAATCCAAGCTAAGTATGCAGCTAAGTACGGAAGAATTTTATCGCGATTTTCCGGTTCGAGCTGTGCCCGCGGATGTCCATGGCATTCTCATTCGTGTCGCTTCACTGCACGATACATTGCGCGGTAAGATCAAAGCCTGGAGCGACGGGCAACGCCGCCAGAGCAAACAAATTAAAGACCTGGCCGATATCGCCCGACTCATCGAAGGCCATCCGGAACTTTGGCAAGAGCTGCCCGGTAATCTTCAAGAACAGATCGCGCGGCCGGAATGAAAGACAGCGATATCCAACTCAATGCTGTGGAAGATCACGATGGGATCCTAACGATTCGCGGCGGCGGCGGACGGCGCGATTGGAATGGGATCCATTACAAGCAAGGGATGTCGGCCAGGAACGTTGGCACAACCAAACTATCGGCCAACATCGCTACCATACCTCCGGGCGGCGTAGCCTATGCGCACATCCACGTCGATTTCGAAGTCATCCTTTACATCATCGAAGGTGAAGTCCGCCATGAGTTCGGCCACGCACTTAAGCAGATGATCCAAAACCGGGCCGGCGATTTTATTTACATCAAGCCCGGCGTTCCCCACGAAGTCTTCAACATGAGCGACACCGAACCGGTCGTCGCTTTCGTCGCCCGCTCTTCCGCCGAGGAATGGGACAACATCATTCCATACGAGCGGAACACACCGGAGTAGATGGTAAGAGGTTACGCGCGGCGGCTATTACAAAAATCGCACGCATGAAGTTGCTCATCGCCTTTCTCGTGTTGTCCTCTGCGGCCGGAGCCGTCGCAGAACCGATGGTCATTGCTGTGCGGCATGCTGAAAAAGAAGTCGAAAACGGTGGCGATCCGGGATTGTCAGCTGCGGGCCGCGCGCGCGCGGAGATGCTCGCGCGCATGCTCAAAAGCGCGGGAATCACGCACGTATTCACCAGCGAATTCCGGCGCACGCAGGAGACGGCTGCGCCAGTCGCCGCGTTACTCGGTATCACTCCGACTGTCGTGCCTGGAAAGGATATCGCAGCGCTGGCCTCGAAACTTCGCGAGATCAATGGAAACGCACTCGTTGTTGGCCACGGCGATACGGTGCCGGCTCTGCTGCGCGCTTTGGGGATCGAGGCTCCAGTCACCATTGGCAATAACGACTATGGCAACATCTTTATCGTCGCTCTGGGAGAGAAGCCGCGGTTACTTCAGTTGCGGTATCCATGAGCCGCTGCCGTAGTGGAGTTCGGTCAGCTGCGGCCGAGCGTGCGCATCGTGGAAGGCTGCTACTATTTAGATGCCGGCAAAGTGAGCTGGACCACGAAGTAGGAGCTACTCGCGCGGGGCAGATGCATTGAGGAAGCGGGGAAGACGATGCCTTTAACTGGATCGAGAAGGACAGCGAGTAACCATAACTTCGCCGGTGATTTGTTGGTGACAAATATTCGAGCAAGCTTCGTTCATGAATAGGCGCGCGAAACGGAGGTTCAGCTTCGCGCTGGCGGCTTGCGTGGCCGTGGGCTTTGCCGGATGTGGTAAGAAACAACCGGCGCCGCCTCCTCCGCCGGACGTGCTGGTGACGCCGGTGAAGCAGCAGGATGTGCCGATCTACAACGAATACGTCGGTCAGCTCGATGCGTCGGTGAATGCAACGATCGAGGCGCGGGTGCAGGGCTATCTCATTTCCCAAAACTACAAGGAGGGTCAGCCGGTGAAGAAGGGCGATGTTCTTTTCCAGATCGATCGCCGCCCCTTTGAAGCGGGCCTGGCGCAGGCGAAGGCGGCGTTTCTTCAAGCTGATGCGTCCGCCAAACAAGCGGAGCTAAATGCGCAACGCAGCACGGACCTGTTTCAACGTCATGTCGCGAGCGAACAGGAGCGGGACAACGCGGTGCAAAGCGCCGCGGCGGCGCGGGCGCAGGCGGCAGCTCAGCGGGCCGCTGTCGAGCAGGCGCAGCTTAACCTGGATTACACCACCCTCATTGCGCCGGTAGATGGAATTGCGGGATTGGTCCGGGTGCAAGTAGGTGACCTGATCAGTGCGGGCACAGTGCTAACTACCGTGACTAAGGTTGATCCGATCAAAGCTTACTTCACTGTGAGCGAGCAGCGGTATTCGGAATACTCGCGGCGCTATGCTGATCCGCAGGAACGCACCGCGCATGAGAAGGAGCTGAGTTTCGAATTGATCCTGGCTGATGGTTCCGTTTACCCGCACACAGGCGAGCTATTCGCGGCGGATAACCAGGTGGACGTGCGCACCGGCTCGCTTCGTATCGCGGCGTTGTTTCCGAACCCCGGAAACATTTTGCGGCCGGGACAATTCGCCCGGATTCGGGTGCGCTCCGACGTGAAGCACGATGCGCTTCTCGTGCCGCAACGAGCCGTGACCGAATTGCAAGGCACCTATCAGGTGGCTGTTGTGGGGCCGGACAACAAGGTGCGCGTGCAACCGCTCAAGATGGGCCGGCGCATCGACCATGACTGGATTGTTGAAGAGGGATTGAAGCCGGGCGAGCGCATTGTAGTCGAGGGCGTGCAGAAAGCCCGCAACGGCGCCGCGGTCAATCCCAAGCCCTGGACTCCGCCACCGTCACCGTCACCGACTGCATCGGCTGCGACTCGTTAGGCCGGGCATGTCGAAGTTCTTCATCAATCGGCCCATCGTCGCGATAGTTATCGCGATCCTGATGACGATCGTCGGCACGGTCGCGATGATCCAGCTCCCCATTGCGCAGTATCCGAACATCGTGCCGCCTGAGATCCAGGTGCGTGCCAACTACTTTGGCGCTGATGCACAAACAATCGAGCAATCGGTCGCCACGCCCATTGAGCAGCAGATGAGCGGGGTGGACAAGAGCAACTACATCCAGTCGGTGAACGCTAACGGCTCGATTCGCATGACAATTAACTTCGACGTCGGGACCGATCCGAACGTGGATCACATCCTGACGCAAATGCGGGTGAACCAGGCGGCCTCGCAATTGCCCCAGGACGTGAACAACGCCGGCATCACCGTGCAGAAATCGACGACGGCGCCGCTGCTACTCGTCGCGCTTAACTCACCGAAAGGCACCTACAACAACATCTTCCTCGCCAATTACGCCAATATCAACCTGATCGACCAGATCACGCGGGTGCCGGGCATTTCCAACGTGCAGGTCTTCGGCGCGGGACAATATGCGATGCGGTTGTGGGTGAAGCCGGACCAGCTGGCGAAGCTCAACGTTACTGTCACTGACATCATCAACGCGCTAAAGGCGCAGAACACCGTGAACCCGGCAGGACAGATTGGCGGTGAGCCTGCGCCAACCGGGCAGGAATTTACTTATACTGTCCGCTCGCCGGGGCGGCTAACGAGCTCTGAGGAGTTCGGCGAGATTGTCATTCGCGCCAATTCTGATGGCTCACTCCTTCGGCTAAAGGAAGTTTCGCGCATCGAGCTCGGCGCGCAGACTTATAGCCTGGCGGGAAGGCTTGATGGCAAACCTTCTGCCATTCTCGCCTGCTATCAGCTGCCGGGCACCAATGCGCTCGACGCCGCCAATGGGGTGAAGGCTTTAATGACGCGCGTATCGCAAAATTTCCCCGCCGACATGAGCTACGCCATCTCACTCGACACTACGCGCGCCCTCACCGCCGGGATGCGTGAGATTATCTACACGCTGCTCGAAGCGCTCGCGCTCGTCATCCTCGTCGTCTTTATCTTCCTCCAAGGCTGGCGCGCCACGCTCATTCCCTTGTGCGCGGTGCCGGTGTCGCTCATCGGCACATTCATGCTCTTCCCGGTCTTCGGATTCACCATCAACACGCTCGCGCTCTTCGGACTCGTCCTCGCCATCGGCCTGGTGGTCGATGACGCGATCGTTGTGGTCGAAGCGGTCGAACATCACATCGAAGATGGAATGTCGCCGCGCGATGCGACGCTCCTCGCGATGGAAGAAGTTTCCGGGCCGGTCATCGGGATCGCGCTCGTGCTTTCCGCTGTGTTCGTACCGACGGCATTCATTCCGGGAATAACTGGTCGGCTTTATCAACAGTTCGCGTTGACCATTGCCATCTCCGTCATCTTCTCGGCCTTCAACGCACTCACGCTCAGCCCCGCGCTGGCCGCGATGTTATTGCGTCCGCGCAAGCCCGCGCGCGGTCCGCTCGGCTGGTTCTTCGGCAAGTTCAATCAGGTATTCCGCCGCACCACGGATCGCTACATCAGCACGTCGCGTCTGGCGATTCACAAAAGTGTCCGCAGCATGGCGCTGCTCGTCTTCTTCGCGGTGCTGGCCGGCTTCTTCGGATCGCGTCTGTCGGAAAGCTTTTTGCCGGAGGAAGACCAGGGTTATCTCTTCGGCTCGCTCGCTCTGCCTTATGCGGCCTCTATGGAACGCACCGGTGATGCAGCGCGCAAAGTGGAAGAGGCGCTGCTCAAGACGCCGGGCATCGAGCACGTCACCAGCGTGCTGGGATTCAATCTGCTCAGCACCGTTCAGAGCACGTTCAACGCGTTTTTCTTCATCACCTTCAAGCCGTGGGACCAGCGCACCGCGCCTAACGAGCAGTACGCAGCGCTCAAGCAAAGCATCAACAAAGCGCTGGCCGGCATTCCCGACGGAATCGGTTTCGCTTTTTCGCCGCCGTCCATTCCAGGCATCGGCACCGCCGGTGGCGTAACCATGATGCTGGAGGATCGCGCCGGCAAAGACGTGCAATTCCTGGCCGAGAATCTCAACAAGTTTCTCGACGCTGCCCGCAAACGCCCCGAGGTCGCATCGGCCACGACGACATTTCTGCCATTGGTGCCGCAGGTATTTATCGATGTCGATCGCGACAAAGTGCTGAAACAAGGTGTCGATCTCACGCAGGTAAGTCAGACCCTGCAGACTTTCATGGGTGGTTACTTCGTTAACTACTTCAATAGGTTCGGCCGCCAGTGGCAGGTCTTTGTCCAGGCCGAGGGTGAGTATCGCACCAAAGCTGAAAACGTGGGGCTGTTTTACGTGCGGAACGCCAACAACGATATGGTGCCGCTAAGCACAGTCACCAATGTCCAGGAACGCGATGGCCCGGAATTCACCATGCGCTTCAATCTTTATCGCGCCGCGCAGGTCAATGTCTCCGCCACGCCGGGTTACAGCTCGATCCAGGTGATGAACGCGCTCGAACAAACCTTCGCCCAAACCATGCCGAGCGAGATGGGCTACGACTACGCCGCGATGTCTTTCCAGGAAAAGAAAGCGCAGCAAGGTGTCTCGCCCACTGTCGTGTTTGGAATGTCGCTGCTCTTCGTCTTTCTCATTCTCGCCGCGTTATACGAAAGCTGGGCGCTGCCGTTCAGCGTCTTGTTAGGCACACCTATCGCCGTCTTCGGCGCCTTTGCCGCGTTGTGGGGACGGAGTATGGAAAACAACGTTTACGCGCAGATCGGACTGATCATGCTCATAGGGCTCGCGGCGAAGAACGCCATCCTCATCGTCGAATTTGCCGAGTTGGAATTGAGACGCGGCAAGCCCTTACTCGAAGCCGCGCTCGAGGGCGCGCGCCTGCGTTTGCGGCCCATTATTATGACCTCGTTCGCCTTCATTCTTGGCTGCGTTCCGCTCTGGCGCGCTTCCGGTTCCGGCGCAGTCGCTCGTCGCGTCATGGGCACGACCGTCATCGGCGGGATGCTCGCCGCCACGCTCATCGCAATTTTCCTGATCCCTGTCACCTATTACGTGGTTGAACGTCTGTCTAAGCGAGGAAGGTCCGAGATGAAGCGCGATGTCACTGCCGCTGAGCTCGCGCGACGCCAGTAGTATCCCTGCCGTCATAGAAGCCTTTTGCTGCAAAGCGGCCGGCACTGGGGCATGCTTACTCCTTCTTAAATCATGACAGCGCTCAGTGAATGGGAAAACTTTTACGTCATCGTCGGCTCGTCCGCCGGCGCCCTCATCGGTTTGCAGTTTGTCGTCGTCGCGCTCATAGCCGAGATGCCCATCATGAAAGGCGGTGGTCGGTCGCCGTCTCCGATTACAAACCGCTTACAAGCCTGTGATTGAGGATTGGTTGTTTCATGTGCTGCTGCCATTCGCCTCATCTGCGATGCTCGCTGGATCAGCCTTGGCGGCTCGAGCCCATGCGCGCCCGGCGCTGTTCGTCGCTGGCGCGGCCGCGCTGCTGTTGCTCTTTATCGGCATTCATAATGCATGGGACACGGTGACGTATCACGTTTTTGTCCAGAGACGAAGCAAAGCCAGCAACGCTGATGAGTAACTCTGCCGGCCGGACACGGAACATCGTTGTGCGGATAACCTCGCTTGAAATCGTGCTAGTCGATCAGATGCCGCTGCGCGTTGCCATCGCCAGCGAATGCACCGCCGCGATGGGACGACTCGAGCGGGCCCGCATCGGCTGGCATCAATTCGAGCGGCAGGACAAGCCCGCGTTCATTCGCTGGAGAGCGCGTGAATTCGGCGCGCTCCTGAGCACCGCGCGCGATATCGAGGAGAAGATCCGGGAGGCACAAACGCTGGTCCATGAAGTAGAGATGGAGATGCGCCGGCACTTCCAGGATCCGCAGAGCGCCTATCGAAGAGTGATGTTTCGCCGTAAAGTCCGGGCCGGACGCGCGAATGGCGATGACGCCGCCGATGATGAACGCGACGTTCATTCCGGACGCACGAGGAAGCTGAGCGATTTCGAGAAAGAAGCGCTTTTCCAGGAATGGGTGCAGAAGGTTCTCGGAACTAACCCCGATAAGATGGATGACGAGGCGTACTCGACAACGTTCGAAGTTTTCAAGTCGCGAATGTTTGTCAGCGCGAGCAAAGAACCGGGCCCGCCTCCGCCGCAACGTCCAGCCGCCGCGGCGCGTCCTGTATCGGTCGATGAAGGCGCCGATGCACAAGCGGAAACGCCTCCGGTCGATCCACGCGTGAAGGAACTTTATCGCCGGCTCGTGCGCCGGTTGCACCCGGATTCACGGGGGCATTCCGCTGATGGGAGCGCCACTGTCTCCGCACTCTGGCACGAAGTGCAGGAGGCGTATGCCGCGGGCGATGTGGCGCGGATGGAACTTCTGCTCGCGCTGAGCGATTTGTCCGACCACCTCGGCGCCGGCACAACCTTGTGGCAAATGCACTCAACTCTGGCGCAACTCAATCGGTCCGTTTCTGCGTTGGAAAAAAGCCTCGCCGAAGCGGAGGGTGAGGACGCATGGAACTTCTCGCGAACCGGCCCGTCTGATGAGCTGCGGTTGCGCGTGGAGCGTCAACTGAAACACCAGCTCGCCGCCAGAGAACAGCGGCTCGATTTACTCAGCAGAACAATCGGGGAGTGGGCGAGTGGTCCGATGGCGAATCCGAAGTTGCGACCGATTCAGTTTGCCTGATGCGCGCCATCATCGCGTGCCTTCACCGTTGCGCCGACAAGCGCGAATTGATTTGCGCCAGCGGTTCGTAAAAGCGGAGCGCCTCGATTTTGCTGTGTAGCTCGCGCAGCGGATAGAAGCCCTTGGTCGCGCCTGCTCCGGGATCGCGCACGAGGTAATCGAATCCCTGCTTGCCGGCGATGACGACAAAGTGGGTGACGCCGCTGGCGAAGCGCACCCGCACAATCACCGGATTGCGGCGCGCCAGATTGGAATCGATCAGCTGATAGGAAGGTAAATCTTCATAGACATGCCGCACACGATCCGGGGCGAGCCAGGCCGCGCGCTCCCAGTATAGCCAGCCCTGCTCAGTGTATCCGCCGACGCCGGTGAGAAACCAGTTTAACTGCTGCGGATCAGTGTCGATGCCGTAGGATTGGAAAACCATCGCCGTCGCCGCGACCGCGCAACCGACGCTGGCGAGCGTGCCGTTATCCTCGACGCCACCGATTGGATCATCGCCCCATTTGCCGTCACCCTGGCGAAATGACGGCACGGGCAACTCTACGCGATGGAAAAAGTAGCGTCCCCCGCGCGGAGAAAGCGGCCGTTTCCAAGTCCAATCGACATAGATCGTAGCAGCGCCCGCGATCAGGACGATGACCAGAATGACAGACAGCCGCTTCAGAGATGAAACCTACACGCGAGCCTGCCGGTGTTTCAATCGCGAGAAGCGGCGACGCTGCTCACTGAGCTAACGACGCTCTCCCTTGCGCGACTTGCTCGGCGCAACGGGCGAATATCTTCCCGCACGCGCCTGATCGCGCGATCGAGTCTCGCGGGGCCGCCGCGAAAACAGCATCATGATTTAACCCGTCTAAACGAACCAGCGCCCTTGTCACTCGTCACTCATCACTCAT
>QHBL01000168.1 GCA_003244125.1 Chthoniobacterales bacterium | reverse complement strand
GTGCGTTGCGCCAGCTCCTGCCACGCCACCGGCACCGGCGGCGCGTTCGGATCGCGAGCGTAGGCTTTGGGCACCAGTGGCAGGAGCTGGCGCAACGCACGGGAACGACGACGCTGGCGGTCGGGCGCACGCGCATCAACGCGAATTTTCCGATCGAGATTTCGCTCAGCGAAATGGTCATCGACGGCTCGACGCTCTACGTCTCGATGATTCGGGACGTGACGGAGCAGAAACGTTTCGAGCGCGAGCTGGCGGCGGAAAAGGAAAGCCTCGCCGTCACCCTTCGTTCCATCGGAGACGGCGTTATCACAACCGATGTGCAGGGCAAAGTGACGATGATCAATCACGCGGCCGAAACGCTGACCGGCTGGGATTGGTCGGAGGCGATCAGGCAGCCGCTAAAGACAGTCTTCAAAGTCGCCATTGATGTGGACGCGCAGGCGAAGGCGCATCGCGGTGTCTTGCGCAGCGATGGACACTCGCTCGTCATGAGCTCCTCGGACAACGCAAAACTGATTTCGCGCGACGGCTCCGAGCGCCTAATCGAGCAGGTCGCATCACCGATTCGCGACACGAAAAATCAGGTGCAAGGCGTGGTGCTCGTCTTCCGCGACATCACCGAGCGCGAACATAATGCGAGCGAGCGGCGCAAAGCCGAATCACTCGAGCAGCTGGGATTGCTCGCTGGCGGTATCGCCCACGATTTTAACAATCTGCTCACCGCCATCATCGGCAATATTTCCCTCGCCTCCATTCTTCTGCCGAAGGAAAGCGAAATGTCGATGCGACTCGAAGACGCAAAGAACGCTTCCATGCGCGCGCGCGATCTCGCGCAACAGTTGCTCACCTTCGCCCGCGGCGGCGCGCCGATTAAGAAGACGGCCTCGATCGGCAAGCTCATCCAGGACACGGTCAGCTTCTCGCTTCGCGGTTCGCAAAGTCGCAGTCAATTCCAGGTTTCTAACGACCTCTGGCCAGCGGAAATCGATGCGGGTCAGATCAGCCAGGTCATCGCCAATCTTGTCGTCAACGCCGACCAGGCGATGCCGAACGGCGGCACCATCAGAATTACCTCGGAGAATTTCCGGCATTCGGCTAGTAACGGCAACACCGTGTCCGAGCTGGCGCCAGGCGATTACGTGAAGATCACGATTTCGGATGAAGGCATCGGAATTCCAGAGCAATATCTGAAGCGAATCTTTGATCCCTATTTCACGACGAAGCCGAAAGGCAACGGGCTGGGTTTGGCCACGACCTATTCGATCATCAAACATCACAAGGGGCTTGTCTCGGTTGAATCCGAGGTGAACAAAGGATCGACTTTCACGCTCTATCTGCCGGCCGCGCCGCGCGTCGTGATGGCGGAGGAATTGCCGCGCAAGAGTGTGGGCGAGATTACCGGTACCGGCCGCATTTTGGTGGTCGATGATGAAGAGGCGATTCGCGAACTGGTCGACTTCACCTTGACGCACCTCGGCTACGAAGTTGCCACGGCCGAGAGCGCGCGCGCCGGGGTGGAGATTTATCGCGAACGACTCGCCACCGGAAGGCGTTTTGATGCGGTGATCCTCGATCTCACTCTACCCGGCGGCATGGGTGGGCGCGAGGCGTTGAAGCAATTGCTGGAAATTGATACGACGGTGAACGCGATCGTTTCCAGCGGCTATGCCACCGATGCGACGATGAGCCGGTACCAGGATTATGGATTTCGCGGCGTGATTGCCAAACCGTACGAAGCGGCGGACCTGGGACGCGTTGTGCGGGAGACGATTCTATCGAACCAGGGGCGTCTTGCGTCGCGTTTCGAGATGCAGGCCGCGGGATAAAGCTGTCGCTCTTCTTTGTAGCCGTCGGCCCTGTGGGCGAGGTGGGGCGATTCCGGCAGCACGCGTGGTGCAGCATGACCAATCCCGCGCGTCGCCAGCGAAGAGGCTACAGTGTTGCGCTCGGGTGTGCCTGTCTTAGTTTGCCTCATGCCCGAAACGCGTCCGGCCGCTTACGATTCGAAGATCGAGGGCAATGTCATTTTCACGCGACTCGATGCGGCGATGAATTGGATGCGCAAGAATTCGCTTTGGCCGATGCCGATGGGATTGGCTTGCTGCGCCATTGAGCTGATGGCGACAGCGGCATCTCGTTTTGATATCGCGCGCTTCGGTTCCGAAGTGATGCGGTTCTCGCCGCGCCAATGCGATGTCATGATCGTCGCCGGCACCGTCACTTACAAAATGGCGCTGGCGGTGAAACGCATTTGGGACCAAATGCCGGAACCGAAATGGTGCATCGCCATGGGCGCGTGCGCCTCAAGCGGCGGGATGTATCGCAGCTACGCCGTGCTTCAGGGGATCGATCAGCTACTGCCGGTGGATGTTTACGTTTCCGGGTGTCCCCCGCGACCGGAAGCGTTGCTCGAAGGTTTGATGCGATTGCAGGAGAAAATCGGCACCGAGCGTTCATTCGTCGCGCAAAAGCCGGCACTGGCGCAAGAGCTCGAGGAAGCGCGCGCGTGAGCGCGGACGCGGTCATCGCGACCGGAGCCGGGAATCGGAATCCGGTCGCGCCACGGCAAAGGTAACTTCCCGGGATTCTTTCGACTTCGCTCAGAATGACACCTCGCGATGACCGGTCCTGAATTGCTCACCTCGCTCAGCCGATTACTTGGCCCGCGGCTGAAAGCGCGCGCAGAGTTCCGCGGCGAAACGACATTCACCATCGCGCCGGAGCACTTGCGCGAAGTGGCGAAGTTTTGCCGTGACGAGTTGTCGTTCGATTACCTTGTCGACATCTCGAGCGTCGATAATTTCGGCGAAGAGCCGCGCTTCGAAATTGTTTACGAGTTGTATTCGATGACGCTGGCGGTGCATCTGCGAATTAAGCTGACGGTGAGCGAAGACGCCGGCGCGGCCGACACGGTCTCGGACATTTGGCCCACGGCGAACTGGCATGAGCGCGAGATTTACGACATGATGGGAATCAAGTTCAATGCCCATCCCGATCTGCGCCGTATCCTGATGTGGGACGGCTACCCCTACTTTCCGTTGCGCAAAGATTTCCCGCTTGAAGGATTACCGAGCGACATGCCCGATGTCGCTTTCACCCAAGCCGCGCCGATGGAGGGCGGCCCATTCGTGACGCTTCCTTCGACCGCTACGACAAAGGATCGCGAGCCGCGCGCGCGCCCGCCCAAGCTGTAGCCGTCGCCCTGTGGGCGGCGCGAGGGATGACTTTCGCCGCGTCTTGCTTGCAACATCACGCAGCCAGCGCTTCGCACAGCGAAGCGGCTACAGGTGCGAAGCGATTACAGGTGCGGCAGCGCCGCGATTAACAACCGCGAAAATGACTCGGCCGACGCGGTCCCTGTAGCGAGCACTTTGTCGTGCGATAATTTCGCCGGCGAAATTCCGGCCGCCAAATTTGTGATGCAGGAAAACGCACCGACCTCGAGCCCGAGCGCGCGCGCCTGGATCGCTTCCAGCACCGTTGACATCCCGACCGCGTCAGCTCCCATCCGCTGCAACATCCGCACTTCAGCCGGAGTCTCATATTGCGGACCGGTCACTGCCGCATATACACCGCGCCGCAAAGTCAGATCAACGCGTTTGGCCGCCGCGAAAAAATGTCTGCGCATCGCCGCGGAATAGCATTCCGATAAATCCAGAAAATTCGTCGACCCGATGAGCGGCGACGTTGCGGTGAGGTTGATGTGGTCGGTGATCATCATCCAGTCGCCGGGATCGAACTTTTTGTTCAGCGCTCCGGCCGCATTGGTCAGGATCAAACGTTTCACCCCAGTTTCGGCAAGCACGCGAATGATGGAGGTCACCTCGCCCGCCGTGCGCCGTTCATACAAATGCACCCGGCCCTGGGCAAAGATCACACGCACTCCGGCGACTTCCGCCAAAGAAAACTGGCCGCGATGTCCCGGCACGCTCAGCTTCGGGATTCCGGAGAATTCCGAGTACGGGATCGTT
>QHBL01000262.1 GCA_003244125.1 Chthoniobacterales bacterium | reverse complement strand
CAGATCGGCTGGACGAGCCTGTCGCTATTCTACAATCGCAACGGCGACATTAAGGAAGCGGAGGCTGCGGGAACGAAGGCCAAGATAATCTCGTGGGGCGGGAAGATCTCGCCGCAATAACTGCTTCGGCAGGCTGGAGGCGCGCCGGCCGAGTCAGGCAAGGCTGCCTGACTTCCACACGCAATGCCTGCGCCCCGGGTAAGCCGCGCACGAGGCGTGCTATGGTGCAAGGCTGATGCGCACTGGCACATTTTTACCGCGCCCTGAGTATCCGCGGCCCGATCGGCAGCGCGCGTTTCTCCAGGGCGTCGATTGGCTGAATCTCAATGGTCCGTGGGAATTCCGTTTTGATCCTGAACGGGTGGGGCACGAGCGGCGCTGGTTTGAACCAGCGGAGGAACGCTGGCCGGACCAGATCATCGTGCCGTTTTGCTGGGAGTCGTTAGCTGCCTGGGGCGAAGCGGACGCGGCGGGGAACGATCACTACTATTCGACGCGCGTTTATCGGAATCCGCTGGAGGTGACTCGGGAGAATTATCGCAGCGCGGCGCGTTTCGAAGTCGGCTGGTACCGGCGCGCGATCAAAGTGCCAGCTAACGAGGCTTGGGCGAACAAGCGAATCATACTCACCATCGGCTCGGCTGATTTCTTCACCGAAGCGTGGTGTAATGGCCAGCCTCTCGGGACGCACGAAGGCGGTTTTACGCCTTTCGAGTTCGACATTACCGAAGCGCTCAGCCTGGGCGAGGATGGATTCTTACACGGCACGCTTGTCCTGCGCGTAGAGGATCCGATGCAAAATGCCGAGCAGCCGGTGGGCAAACAATGGGGATGGTACAGCAGCGCGAGCGGGATCTGGCAGACGGTGTTCATCGAGCCGCGGCCGGCGCAGTTCATCAACCGCTTCGAGATCGTCGCCGACCTCGCCAATTCCGCTGCCCACTTCAGCGTTTTCGCCGATGGCGGCGCCGAAATCTGCATCGATGTGACCAGCCCGCTGGGCGAGCGCTTCAGCGAACGCGCAACTGTTAGCGACGGCACTGCCCGCGCAACTGTCAGCGTGGGCAGTCCGCTGCTCTGGGACACGATCACGCCGCATCTTTACAAGGTGAAACTCACGCTCGACGGCGCGGGCCCGGCTGACGTGGTGCTCAGTTATTTCGGCATGCGCACTTTCGCCGCCGCCAGCGTGGAAAACTCCACCGCGCCGGCCACTTTGCATTTGAACGGCGAACCCATCTATCTCCGCGGCGCACTTTATCAGTCATATCATCCGGCCGGCGTTTACACCGCGACTGACTCCCAAACATTGCGTGACGACATCGCTTACGCGAAACGGGCCGGCTTCGATCTGCTGCGCGTTCACATCAAGATCGATGACCCGCTGCTGCTGCATTACGCCGACACCATGGGCATTCTGCTCATGTGCGACTTTCCCAATTTCGGTGAAGGCGGCGACACCGAACTCGGCCGGCGGCGTTATGAAGAAACGATGCGGCGAGCGATCGCGCGTGACTTCAATCATCCCTCGATCGTGGCGTGGTGTCTCTTTAACGAAACGTGGGGCTTCGGCGGCCAGGCCTCATTTGTGAAGCTGATCAATCCCGCGCACGAAGGTCCGGTTTTCGAAGGCGGCGAGGGGAAGAAGCTCAGCAACGAGAGTGCCTATGAGTGGATCCAGCAGATGTGGCATCTGGCCAAGCAACTCGATGGGACGCGGCTGGTGGAAGATATGAGCGTGGTGGCGTGGGAGCATTTGCAGTACTACGGCCACGGAGAGACGGACGTGAACTCGTGGCATTTTTACACGGCGGATTATGAGACGGCGCGGCGCTGGATTCGCAACGTGGTGGAAAAGACCTACGCCGGCTCGACTTTCAATTATGTGCCCGGATTTAAGCAGGGCCGTCAGCCGTTGATCGCGAGCGAGTATGGCGGCGTGGCGGCGCTGGACGGCGACATCGACACCAGCTGGAGCTTCAAGTTTCTCACTAACGAGCTGCGGCTGCACGGCCAGCTCTCGGCCTACATCTACACCGAGCTGCACGACGTGGAATGGGAGCGCAATGGCTTCCTCAACTACGACCGCACGCCCAAGGACTTTGGCTACGATCCGCTGATTGTAAATAACGGCGACGTCCTTCCCATCGATGCACCGCCGATCCGCCGCTGCACGCCAGGCGAGGAAGTGACCGTGGAAATTTACTCGTCGCACTTTTCCCGGGTGCGCAAGCGCGGGGTGACGCTGCAATGGAGCTTCGGCGGAATCGATTCTCTGGGCTGGACGCACGATGACATTGCCGCCGGCAGCGAAGAGATCGAGTTCCCGCACCTGCGTCTGGCCCTGGCGAAAAAGCTGACGTTGCGGATGCCGCAGCAATCGATGCTGTGCACTCTTTGGATGCGCGCATTTGTGCCCGAGGGCCCTCTGGTCGCGGCGAATTACATCCAGTTTTTTGTCGATGCCGGCTGCCCGGACTGGCAGCAACTGAATACGCGCACGGCGTTGCGCCTCGCTGCGCACAGCTGGCAGACGGCGGAATGGAGTGGTGGACTTGGCACGCGCGATGAGGCTGAAAGCCGCGGTGCGGCGCACGGCGAAGGCCGCGGCTTTTTCGAGTTTAAGTATCCGGTGAGCCGGGAGCAGTTGCGCGATTGCTGGCGCATCACGGTTCTGTGCGAAGCGTCGTCTTATCGCGTCGAGACGCCGCAAACGGATCGTTTCGCCCGAGCCACGACACTGCGCCTTCTCTTGAATGGCGTCCCGGTTTACCGCAGCATTTTGCCGAATCATCCACATGACGCGCGCGGCGCGCTCAGTTACCTGCGCGGCGGGCGCGGCGCCTACGGTTATCTTTGTCACGCCACGATCGAAGGCGATTTGTTGCACAAGGTCCTGCACCAGATGCGCGGCGACCATTTGCGTCTGCGCTGCGCAGTTCCACGGGAGGAACAGCCGCAAGGCGGGCTAACGATTTACAGTTACAACGCCGGACGCTATCCCATCGCGCCGACGTTGCTGATTGAGTGAACGCGTCCGCTTACGCACCCGGCCGCGTCGAGCTGCTCGGTAATCATACCGATTACAATGAAGGTGTGGTGCTCGGCGCGGCGATCGATCGCGGCGTGGAAGTGAGCGGCACGCGCTGCGAGAACGAGCTTGTCACGATGCGTTCGCGCGATTTCGGCGCGGTGGAAATTCCGCTGCGAGAATTGAAGCCGCAAAGCGAAAATCGCTGGGCCAATTACGTGCTCGGCGTTGTCGATGAACTGAGGAAATTCGGGGTGCCGATCTCCGGATTCACCGCTGAGATCGAGAGTAACCTTCCGGTCGGGTCCGGATTGTCGAGCTCGGCTGGGCTCGAATTAGCAACGGCGCTTTTTCTGCTCAAACTTTTCCCATACCAGCTCGCGCCGCTTGAAATCGCAAAGGCATGCCAGCGCGCCGAACATCATTTCGTCGGCGTTCGCTCGGGACTGCTCGATCAGGTCACCTC
>QHBL01000411.1:247-5747 GCA_003244125.1 Chthoniobacterales bacterium | reverse complement strand
CTCGATTTCACCACCAAACAGCAGAAGAAAATGAAAGGCGCGGCGGTCAAGCATGTGGCCGGGCCGGAACTGCTCGAAGGCGTGCGGCAATATGCGTTAAAGGAATTTGGCCCGATGGCGCTGAGCGTTTTTTCCTACTGGGGAATCAAGCGCTGCGAAGACATCGGCCAGATGGTTTTCAACCTCATCGCCGCCGGGATTTTCGGAAAGACAGACGAAGATTCGATGGATGACTTCAAGGCCGTTTACGATTTCAATGATGCATTCGTGAAGCCGTTCAAGCCGCAGTCACTCGCGCCGAAATCGCTTCCGCCCAGCCTGCCCGCGCCCAAGGCCGCGTGAGCGCGGTGCAGGGTTCCGGTTCCGTGAATTTGAAGCGCGCTAATCTCAACACCGTTCCCTCCGCCGCGGCCGAACCGCCGATGATCACCTGTCCGCCGCACACCGCGCTGAAATGGACGCTGCCGAACGGCCTCACCATCATCGTGCAGGAAGATCGGAGCGCGCCGGTCGCCAGTGTGCAAGCGTGGTGCGCCGCCGGTTCCATCACCGAGGATAAACATCTCGGCGCTGGTCTCTCGCACATTCTCGAGCACATGCTCTTCAAAGGCACCAGGACGCGCTCGACTAACGAGATCGCGCAGAAGATCCAGGACGTCGGCGGTTACATCAACGCCTACACTTCGTTCGATCGCACCGTCTTCTGGATCGACGCGCCCAAAGATGGCGTCGCCACGGCGCTCGACGTTCTGGCTGATGCGATGATGAACTCGACGCTGCCGCCGGCCGAGTACTCGAAAGAGCAGGAGGTCATCCGGCGCGAGTTCGCCATGGGGATGGATGATCCCGACCGCACGCTGACGCAACTGCTCTTCGCTAACGCCTATCAGCAACATCCCTATCGCCTGCCGGTCATCGGATTGCTCGACATCTATAACAGCCTCACGCAAGAGCAGGTGATGGCCTACTACAAGGCGCGTTACATTCCTAACAATCTGACCTTCGTGGTCGCCGGCGACGTCGATGCCGCCAAGGTGCGCGCGCAGCTTGAGTCGGTGTTTAAAGAGCACCCGGCGCGCTCGCTAGAGCCGGTCTTCATTCCAGCCGAACCGCCGCAGCTCGGCCGCCGTGAAGTGCACGAAGAATTCGCGACCCAGCTCACCCATCTGGCGATGGCGTGGCACGTGCCTGAGATCAGCCATCGGGATGTCCCGGCGCTCGATGTGCTCTCGGTCATACTTGGCGAAGGCCGTAGCTCGCGACTTTATCGGACAGTGCGCGAGGAAGCGGGCCTGGTTTTTTCCATCGCCGCTTTCTCATACACCCCGGGCGAGCCGGGACTCTTCGGCATCGACGCGACGCTTGACCCGTTGAAACGCGACGCGGCGCAGCAATGCATCTTGCAGATCGTCGATGATGTGCGGCGCGATGGCGTCACGGCGGATGAATTGCGCAAGGCGAAGAAGATCGCGCTGTCGCATGAGCTCTCATCGCTTACCACCATGCGCGGGCAAGCTTCGGACCTGGGCACGAATTGGTTTCTCACGCGCAATCTCAACTTCAGCCGTGAGTATCTCGAGAAAGTGCAACAGGTGACGCTGGAGGACGTGCAGCGAGTGGCGGAGAAATATTTAACCGGCGAAAATCTCACGCTCGTTTCGCTCAACCCGAAAGGATCGCTCGCGCGCAAGAACGGCGCGCCGTCGCGAGTGAACCCCGGTGAGATTCAGAAGTTCACGCTGTCGAATGGTCTGCGCGTGCTCGTGCGCGAAGACGGGCGATTGCCGCTCGTCTCGATTTCTGCCGTGTTTCGCTGCGGTCTTCTTGCGGAAACGCCGGCGACTAACGGTATCACGCGACTGACGGCGAAATCACTTCTTAAAGGAACGAAGACGCGCAGCGCGGAACAAATCGCGGAAGAATTGGAGGCGGTTGGCGGCGCCATTGTCGCGGAAGCCGGCAACAACAGCCTGGCGGTGAAGATCAGCGTGACCCAACCCGATCTTGCGCTCGGCCTCGACGTTCTGGCTGATGTGCTCCTGCACGCGACCATGCCGGAGCAGGCAGTCGCGCGCGAGAAAGAAAACCAGCTGGCGCGGATCAAGGAAGAAGACGAGCAGCCGACTTCCGTCGCGCGCAATCAGCTCAGAGCGGCGCTCTTCGCTCAGCATCCGTTTGCGCTGCGCTCGGCTGGAAGCGCCGAGTCACTCGCCGGTCTCGGATCGAACGACATGCTCGGGTTTCGTGACCATTACCTTGTTGCGAACAATGGCGTCATCGCTGTTTTCGGGAGCATCAAAGCGGGCGAGGTGAAAGAGCTGCTGGAAGCGAAGCTCGGCCAAATGAAAGCGGGACAGTTGGCGCTGCAAGACGCGCCAATGCCCCCGGAGCTTCAGAAGAGCAAGATCATCGAAACTGAGCGCGAGAAAAGCCAGGCCGTGCTCATGGTCGGTTACCGCGGCGGAAGTATTTTCGATCCCGACTACTACGTGCTCCAGCTCATCGACGAAGCGAGCAGCGATCTCGGTTCGCGTTTCTTCATCCGCATTCGAGAAGAGATGGGTCTGGCTTACTTCGTCGGCGCAGCTCAGCTCGAAGCGCTCGTTCCAGGATTATTCGCCTTCTACGTCGGCACCGATCCGCGGAAGGTCGAAACGGTGAAAGCGGCATTTCTTAATGAGATCGGGAAGCTGGCAAAGGAAGGTTTGACAGAAGTTGAGCTGGAACGGGCGAAGAAGAAGCTCATTGGTCAGCAGCAGATTCAAAACCAAAGTAATGACGCGTTTGGCTATACGGCGGGGGTGGATGAGCTGCTCGGGTTGGGATTCAACCACTACAAGGAACTCGAAGCGCGCGTTCGGGCGGTGACGGTGGCCGATACGCGACGGGTGGCGCAAAAATATTTTGGCCAGCCTTACGTGCTTTCTGTTGTGCGACCGCCGCGGGCTCGTCGAGCTACGAAGAACAAATAGATGGCTGAAGTTCAAACCAGCACTAACTCAGGCGCGATGACGCAGCGCTTCGTTGAATTCGTCATGATGCATGCGCAGAATGCCGCGCTCTTTCTTGGACAGATTCCAAACCCGCACAGCGGCGAGGCCGAAGTGAACCTGGAACTTGCCAAAATGTTTATCGATCAACTGGAGATGATCCAGGAAAAGACGCGGGGCAATCTGAGTGGAGAAGAATCAGCGGTGCTGGGCAATGCATTGTCGAACTTGCAGCTCGCGTATGTTGACGTCGCGCGCGAAGGTGGCGCTGCCGCTCCGGCAAAAGCTCCCGAGGTTGCGCAGACCTCGGCGCCCCCAAAGCCCGAGCCGGCGACGCCTGGGCCGCCGACGGCGGAAGGTCGCGAGGGCGAGTCGCGAAAAAAGTTCAGTAAGAGCTACGGCGCGTAGAGTGGCCTGCCGCCGAGGACTCCGAAGGCTTTCGCGAGCAGGCGGACGGCAGCTACAACCATCGCTTTGCTGTGCTGGCGCGCTCAGCCAATGAGCCATCCTGGAACTGTGTAACAAGGCGCGCTTTCAGCGCTTCGCGTGCGTATTACTGGCGTGGCTAAGAAAAAGAAGCTGGCCGACAAGCTCGAGATAGTTACCGACCCGCAGGAAGCGGCGGAGGAGGCTGGGCTAAGGTATGTCAGCGACGAACAACCCGGTTATACCCGCAAGAAGAAAGGCGACTCTTTTCAGTACTTCGATACTGACGGCAAGCTCATCAAAGACGAAACGCGCCTGCTGCGCATCCGCCGGCTGGCTATTCCTCCGGCTTATACCGATGTCTGGATTTGTCCTTCGGCCAACGGCCACATCCAGGCCACTGGCCGCGATGACCGTGGTCGGAAACAATATCGCTACCACGAACACTGGCGCGCCGTCCGCGACGAGAACAAGTATGATCGCATGCTCATTTTCGGCGATGCGCTCCCGAAGATTCGCCGCCGGATTCGCGCTGACCTCGAGCTAGGCGGGCTTCCGCGGGAGAAGGTGCTCGCCACCGTGGTTCAGCTACTCGAGCGGACCTTCATTCGCATCGGCAACGAAGAATACGCGCGGGAGAACAAATCGTTTGGCCTTACCACCATGCGTAACCGGCACGTGCAGGTGAAAGGTTCGCAATTGAAGTTCCGTTTCCGCGGCAAAAGCGGCGTGCAACATGAAGTCGATGTGGAAGACCGGCGCATGGCGACGATTGTGCGCAAGCTCCAGGATCTCCCCGGCCAGGAGCTATTCCAGTATATCGATGAGGCTGGAGAAGTGCGTGAGATTACTTCCCAGGATGTGAATGATTACCTGCGCGAGATCACCGGGCAGGATTTTACCGCGAAAGATTTCCGCACCTGGGCCGGAACTGTCCTGGCTGCGATGGCGCTGAATGCCCAGGAAGCTTTTACCACCAAGAAGCAGGCCAGGAGCAACGTCAAGGATGCGATCAGCGCCGTCTCCAAGATCCTAGGCAATACGCCTGCGATCTGCCGCAAATGTTACGTGCATCCCGCCGTTTTGGAAACCTACCTGGGCGGCAACCTTATCGAAGGATTGAAGTCGAAGATGGAGGAAACCTTGGAGCAGAAACTCGATGATTTGCGCAGCGATGAGATCGCGGTGCTCACTTTTCTTCGGCAGGGACTGGAGAAGAAAGCTGCCTAACAAAAGAGCCGCAGGGTTTAGCCCCGCGGCTCTTCTTGGGAAAGTTGAACTAACCCGCAGCCTAGCTTCCGGAAGCTTTGCGGCGAGCGGCCCAACGAGCTTTCATCATCTCGCTGAGTTTCTTGCGACCTGCAGCGGACATGCGCCCACGGCGCCGGCCACCCTGCTTTCCACTCGACTTGGCCGCACCCTGTGATGATCCGCTGCTCTTGCCGCCACGGCTCCGCGCCCAGCGTGCGCGTGCTGCCGCCGCGATCTTGGCGCGAGTAGCTGGCGACATACTGCGGCGCCTGCCGTTGCGTCCACCGCGACCGCGGCCGCCACCTCCGCCGCTGCTGCTGCTGGTCGTTATTGCGCTTGAGCTAGTAGCTCTGCTTCCACCACCACCTACTAATCCCGCCAGCCTTTGTTCGAGAGAATCGATCTGGCGACGAAGTGACACCGCTTCTTCTAACTGCTTAAGTGATAAGTCCATGGACGGTTCCTAGCAGTATGGCAGCTAACTGCAAACTAAATTCTCAACTATTTTAGAGGTAACCCTAAAATAACTTTCCGCCTTGCCGGAGCTATCGACGGCTGGTGCGGGCTGGACTTGGAGTAGCACGAGCCTTTTTCACACTTCGAGTTACCGGTGCTTCCGAAGCCGGTCCAGTGTCGCTGGGATAACTCTTTGTGCTCGGCCAAATCAGTCGCCATGGTTGACTCCGCAGCGTAGCCGTCGCGTCTTTAACGTTGCGCCCAGCTTCTTGCAGTGACGGCCCGACCGAGTCCAAGGTCGACTTCAACTTTTCCGATGAAGCACGGAAGTTTTGCAAGGTCACTTCAATGTTATCGTTCTTGGTCAGGTCTTCCGT
>QHBL01000411.1:0-231 GCA_003244125.1 Chthoniobacterales bacterium | reverse complement strand
GACTATTCGGCCCGGTTAACTGATTAAGGTTTTCACCCAGGGTGCGAAACTGGGTCAGTGCCAGGATCAACTGCGAGTTCTCGTCCGTGATGTGACTGAGGTTTTGGGCCGTCGATTCGAGTTGCTTTAGAGTTGCAGTAGCTTCCGTGGCCACCGGTTCCACCACGTCGAGCATCTTAGCGATGGCTTCTCCGAAATCCGGCACGCGTTCACCCGCGAATACCTCGCCGG
>QHBL01000392.1 GCA_003244125.1 Chthoniobacterales bacterium | reverse complement strand
GTTGAACCCCTGTCCTCGAAGCGCTCCACGCAAACATCTACATGTTTATCCGATGCTTTGTTTTAGGAAGCCGAACGTTGCACCGGCACACTGCCGGCCCCCGAGCGTCCGCGAAATCGATTCACCGTCCGGCGCGGTCGCTCCGCCGTCCGATTAGCCTGCTGTCCACGTTTGGCGCCGTAGCAGGCGTCCAGCTCCAAACGTCACGGTCAATTAAGCCGCGAGAGCGAGATCTTCGTGATCTGCGTTTATTTGTTTTGGCTCGGTTTTTTACGAGGCCAACGAACCATCCTCGACATGCCGCCTGCGCTTCAAACTTCAAGTCGAAGCCAGTACGCCCCCAATTTTTGGGAGAGCTGAATGTACCAGCTAAGTGATCAAATTTCAACTCCTGCTCACAATCTTACTCTTAATCCTGATCTTATTCCTCTGCCGAAGATTAAGAGTGGGATTATGAGCAGGTACTGGAATGCGCAGCGCGCGGGAATAAAGCGCTCGATTCTCGTAAAACGGCGTGGCGCTGCGCTTCCTGCCGCACTCCAAGATACGCGATGAGCGAGGAGTTCCGGAGTCTAGTGAGCGGTAGCCTCATCGCTCGTTTTCTCGCGTTATCTTTCACTCACGGCGCAGGTATAACTGCTGTCTTGTGGCCTGCTCGTTTCCCGGGTGGGCGAGGGTGTTTGGGGTTTGGTGCGCCGGCGGCAATCGCACTTCCGGAGCGTGATTTTACCAGCGAGACATCGGCGCTGTTGATAGCAGCATCTNNGCATCGAGCGTGACGTCTTCACGGAAGTTTGTTTTATCCATGGCCGCGCCAGATTGCGCTTTGGTTTGCGAGACGTCGGCCGAGTTAACCATGCTTTCGTCAGGTCTTTGGTTTCTATTGCTGGAATGGCCGCGCGAAGCGGTATCGTACATTTGTGTGCACGCAGTCGCCATGAGCAGATGCGCGGCTGCTGTCCCCGCGTCTCGGGAGGCCGATTTCGAATTCCGGGACAGCGTGCGAATGCAGCGCGCGCTGCCCAGCGCAAGCAGGCCCGCGCCGATGAGCCAGAGCGAATTCGGTTCGGGAACGACGGTGATGGTGTAGGTCGCGAGGGGAATGTTTTGTTCCGTCACCATTGCTATCAGTGACTTCGGATACCTTGCCGCCGGTGCTTGTCGTCTCAATCACGTATGTGCCAGGACTCGCCGAGTTACTGATGGAGAATGATATATTCGCGATTAAGATGGGCGATTCTGCCGGCGAATGAGGATTGTCGGCCAGCGCGCTGAGGCCATCGCCGTTCTGTGGGTCCCAAGGGTGCGGAAAAATGATGCTGGGGTTTTGGCGCGGCTCTGCATCCAGCAATACCAGAGGAATTGAGCGGAGCGAACGCAAACTAACATCTTAAAACCGGCGTGATCGGCCTTTCTCCTGCTCCGCCAGGCTACTTCGATGGTACGGCTGTAACTGACGCCCCGCGGACGATGGTGCCATCGCCGCTGTCGATACGTCCGCTACAGTTCACGTCCGCGCGCGCTCTCGTGGCATCTTTTGGAATCGAAACAGAGAGATTTCGCACGACGGTCAAATCTCCACTATCCACACGGCCGTCACCAGTGACATCGCCCAAAAGCACAGTCATGCTTACCGCGGTGCTGGCCAGTGTTTGGCCGTAGGCGTCGATGATGTTGGTGACGGTAACCGTGAGGCGCTGCGCGTCGGTCACGCCCGCTAGTTTGATCGTCATGGTGTTGCCGGAAATGGTGGGAACTCCGCTGACGCTGCCGCTCCCCTTCGTGACCGTGGCCGTGCCGCTGAAGAGATTATTAGTGAACTTGAAGACGAGCATGAAAGCGCCGTTGCCGCGGCGGCATTCCACCCCGGGTGCGCCGGTTAATGGAAGATCGACATCGAATGCGCCGGCGCTGCCGTGAGTCAGGCGTGAAACGGCGCGGATCAGCTGTAACTGCCCGACCTCAACGGCGCCAATGTCGGTCGCGTCACCGCCAACTGCATTCAAGTAAGTTGGGAGGTCGAACGTGCGCGCGTAGCCGCGTTGATCGAGCGTCGGCGGTGTAAAATAAGCGCCGTGGCCGAGGTTTTTGCCATGATCGAGCGCAGGACTTCCGGCGAGAGGCGCTCGGGTGGCGGTTGGGCCGCCATTGTCCTGCAACGCGCCGAGGCCGGGCGCGAGCACGCCCACGATATCGCTCGCGGCGGTGAAGAAGGTTGGCTGATTGGTCAGGCCAATGAGGTTAAAGCCGTCGTCTTCGGCGGCGGCCTTAGGGTCGAAAGCGATGTCCAGACCACCCGCGGAATTTCCCGAGATGACGCTATTGCCGTAGGCGCTACCTTGGGATGTGTAGATGCCGCTGCCGGAAGCGGCTGGCGCAGTGTTAGCGGTGACGGTGGAACTGACGAGAATGAAACCGTTGCCATTAATCCCACCGCCGCGGGTGGTGGCGGTGTTGTCGCTCACGGTGGAATTGACAAAAGTCGCGAACGAAGCGGTGTTAATCCCGCCGCCGCTCGGCGCGGTGTTGTGATCGAGGGTGCAACTTTCCAGGTCCGCGAAGGTGAAGGCGTTGATTCCACCACCGCTGGTTCCAGCGGAATTTCCAGTGATGGTAGTCTCCC
>QHBL01000171.1 GCA_003244125.1 Chthoniobacterales bacterium | reverse complement strand
CGAAGTCGAGGGATCCCGTTGCGGAACGAAAAGGTGACTTCGTCAGGATCCCTCGATTACGCTCGGGATGACAGCGCGTTTAGCTCACCACTACGGGCGAGAGCGCGCGCAATTTGCCGATTACTCGCGGCACAATTTCCAGCGCCCGATCCAGCTCAGTCTCGGTGTTGAAACGGCCGAAGGAAAAACGCAGGCTGGCGCGCGCCTCGTCATTCACCAAGCCCATCGCGCTCAGCACATGTGACGGTTTGAGTGAGCCGGTGCGGCAGGCTGATCCGGCCGAGCAGCAAAGATTTTCCTGGTCGAGCATGAGCAAGGCCGCTTCGGATTCGATGCCATCGAACATGAGGCTGGAAGTGTTCGGGAGTCGCGACGCGTCGGTGCCATTGATGCGAGTGCCGGGCACGCTTTCGAGCAACGCTTTCTCGAAGCGATCGCGCTGCGCGCGTACCCGCGTTTGTTCCTCATTCAGGCTGGCCAGCGCGAGTTCCGCCGCCTTTCCAAGGCCCACGATTGCAGCCGCGTTCTCTGTTCCGCCGCGACGATTGTTCTCGTGACTCCCGCCGCGGATGAGCGGCTGGAAACGCGCGCGCCGATTAACGTAGAGCGCGCCGACCCCTTTTTGGGCATGCAATTTGTGGCCGGAAATGGAAAGAAATTGCAGCGGCGTCTGGCGCAGGTTGAGGGAAATTTTGCCCGCGGCCTGCACCGCGTCGGTATGCAGCGGCACGCCTTTGTCGTGCGTGATATCGGCAATCGCATCCATGGGGAAAACCACGCCGGTTTCGTTATTTGCCCACATGATGGAGACGAGCGCTGTGTCGAGGCGAATGGCATCGGCGAGTTCGCGCAAACTGATCCGGCCGGAGCGATCGACCTTCAGATAGGTCACATCGTAGCCGCGCTCCTCGAGATGCTGCGCCGGGTTGCGCACCGCACTGTGTTCGACGGCGGTGGTGACAATGTGTTTGCCATCGGGCCGGCTGGCGAGAGCGGAATGGATGGCGGTGTTGTTCGACTCTGTTCCGCCGCTCGTGAAAATGATCTCGCTCGCGTCGCAACCAAGCAACGCCGCGACCTGCGCGCGCGCCTGCTCGATCGCATCACGCACCTGCGCCGCGAATCGATAGCCGCTGGAAGGATTGGCAAAATATTTTCCGAGAAACGGCTGCGTCGCTTCGAGCACGGCAGGATCGATGGCGGTGCTGGCGTTGTTGTCGAGATAGATGATGTCGTCGCAAGAAATCATCGCTGTGGGAATTATGCCATTTCCATGCCGCGCAATAAACATCATTCCGCCGGGCGCGGCTCGTTACCCGGGTGTTTCGGGTGATGATGACTGTAGCGGAAATACAAATTGCGCAGGTAAACTGGGAGGGGGAAGACTGCGCTCAAAACGCCGACGGAGTCATGCCGGTAAGCGCCGAAGTAAACGAGCAACAGAAGCGAACCGATGGCGCTGCATTCCCAAAAGCCGACCGGGATGATGCTCCTGCGCGCACGCTCAGACGCAATCCATTGAATGATGAAACGCGCGCCGAAGACGATGTTCCCGGTCCAACCCACGATTTTCCAGGCGTTAATGGTGACGCCGAACGCGCGCATGTCCGCGAGAAATTGAAAAGACTCCATGGCGCGAACGTTGGCGAAGAAGGCGGCGAGCGGCGAGCCTTTTCGATTGAATTAAGAGGCACGAAAGCAGGGAAGAATTTGAAAACCAAAAAACCAGAAACCGAATATACTCCTGTCGCTCTTCGCGCGGCGTTCCGCTGTGGGGTGGTATTTTCCTAATCACTCGTGCTTCATGCGCGCTTCTGGTTATCTGGTTTCAAATTGAAAATTTCCGGCTGGCCAGTTAAACCGTAAACTGCGACGGTGGAAACGATCTGGGACATGGCCAACCCGCACCTCCGTGAGCTGGCCGTTTATCAGCCGGGCAAGCCCATAGAGGAAACGGCGCGCGAACTCGGCTGCGATCCGAGCGAAATCATCAAACTGGCCTCGAATGAGAACCCGCTCGGTCCATCGCGCAAAGCCGTAGCCGCGATGCGCCATGCGGTCGAGAGCGCGCAACTCTATCCCGACGGCGGCGCGTTTTATCTGCGCCAGGCGCTCGCGGAAAAGCTGGGCCTCGCGCCTGAGAATATCATCGTCGGCAACGGCTCAAATGAAATCATCGAATTCCTCGCCCACGCTTTTCTCAAACCCGGTGACGCCATCGTCACTTCCGAGCACGCCTTCGTGGCGTATAAAATTATTGCCCGCGTTCTCGGTGCGCAGACGATCGAAGCGCCGAGTCGCGACTGCGGCCACGATCTGAATGCGATGCTCGCCGCCATCACCGACCGGACGGAGCTGATCTTCGTTGCCAATCCGAATAACCCGACCGGCACCTTTCTTTCCGCGCGCGAGATCGAGCGTTTCCTCGATCGCGTGCCACCAAAGCTGATCGTCGTTTTCGACGAAGCCTATTACGAGTTCGTCGATGATCCGCCGGATTTGCTGCCCTACGTGCGCGACGGGCGGAACGTTCTCCTGCTCCGTACGTTTTCGAAAATCCACGGCCTCGCCGGCGTGCGGGTGGGCTACGGCATGGCGCGGCCGGAGTTGGTCGAAGTCCTCCAAAAAACGCGCGAGCCATTCAACGTGAATTCCATCGGGCAAATCGGCGCGCTCGTGGCCTTGCAGGACACGGAGCATCAGCACAAAACCAAACGCGTGGTTAATGACGGCCGCGCCTTTCTGGAAGCAGAGTTTTCAGCGCTTGGCCTGCGATTCATTCCCGGCAAAGGCAACTTTATTCTGGTGAACGTCGGCGACGGCCACACCGTTTTTCGTCGAATGCTGGAGCGCAAAGTGATCGTGCGCGCGATGAAAGGCTACAACCTGGCGGAGTGGGTGCGGATCACCATCGGCAGGCCGGAGCAGAACGAGAAGTGCATTGCGGCCTTGAGTGGGTCGCTAAAGCATTGAATTTGGTTCTGGCCAAAGTATGGTATCAGTATGGTATGCCTGCCGTTAAGTCCACCTACTCACTCGATCGCGATACGCTCAAGCAGCTACAGCAGCTGGCGCGCACCTGGCAGGTGTCGAAGACTGAGGTTGTACGGCGCGCGATTCGCGCCACGGCAGAACGCGAATTGCCGATTCCGTGGGAAAAACGCATGGCGGCAGTGCGTGCGTTACGCCAGAGCATGCAGCAGCGGGGTGTTGATTTCGACAAATGGCAGCGTGACACACGCAAGCTGAGGTGGTGATTCACCTCGACGCGAATTTTCTCATTAGGGTAGTGCGCTCGGATGAAGCGGCGCGGGAGGTGGGAGAACAGGCTGCCGGGGATTACATCAACCTCAGTGCGATTGCCTGGTCCGAATTTCTCTGCGGGCCAGTCTCTGCCGCGGAAGCTCTGCGTGCTCGGGCGATCGTGGACGAAATTGAGCCGGTTGTCCGTTTAGACGGGGAGACCGCTGCGGAGTTGTTTAATCGAACCGGGCGCCGTGTGCGCAGCTTACGGGACTGCCTTATTGCCGCCGTCGCTATTCGTTGTGGAGCATCCTTGGCGACGAAGAACCTCACTGATTTCGCGCGCTTCGAGCAATTTGGACTAAATTTGCTGTGAGCGCTGCTTCAATCCGCGCAGAGACAATCGCTGCGATTTCTACTCCCGCAGGGGAAGGAGCCATTGCTCTCGTGCGGATCGCGGGTGTAAACGCAATCCCGATTGCAGATGACATTTTTCGGGGCGCGCAATCGCCGTCGCAATTCACATCGGACACGCAGCATCTCGGCGAGATTGTGGAGAATGGCAGCGTCATTGACCAGGTGGTGCTTTCGGTGCATCGCGCGCCGAACAGCTACACGGGCGAGGACCTGGTCGAGATCAGTTGCCACGGCGGCGTGCTCGTGACGGCGAAAGTGCTGGATGTCTGTTTGCGCGCCGGAGCGCGCGCGGCGCGACCGGGGGAATTCACGCAACGCGCTTATCTCAATGGCAAAATCGATCTGACGCAGGCCGAGGCGGTCATCGATGTGATTCGCGCGCACAGCGACCTGGCTTTGCGGTCGGCGACGGAGCAGCTGGCTGGGAAGCTGGGTGAGGAATTTCGTGCCCTGCATCGCGAGTTGATCGAAACGCTCGCGCATGTCGAGGCGAGGATGGATTTTCCGGAGGAAGGAATTTCGCCGGATGACGATGCGGCGGTTCGCTCGCGCCTGGAAAAACTTCGTGGCCGCATTGATCAACTGTCGGCGACGGCTCAGACCGGACGCGTTCTGCGCGAAGGTGTACGGGTTGTGATCTTTGGTGCGACGAATGCCGGCAAATCCAGTTTGCTCAATCGCATGCTCGGTATCGAGCGTGCGATCGTGAGCGACACGCACGGCACCACCCGCGATACCATTGAGGAGCGCGTGAATCTTCGCGGCGTCGCACTGCGCTTGTTCGACACGGCTGGTTTGCGGCCACCCGAAAACGCCATCGAGCGGGAGGGAATGGACCGCACACACCGCTCACTCGCCCTGGCTGATCTGCGACTTCACATCGCCGATGGCAATACAACGCGGCCTGGCGATTTTGCCACTGACGACAATGAGTTGCTCGTCTTGAACAAGAGCGATTTGCCGGAACACGAGGATTGGAAGGCGACGGCGGCGATTCGCATTTCATGCAAGACCGGTGACGGAATTGCCGAGCTGGAGGAAGCAATCTTTCAGCAAATCGGCGGCGCAAAGCTGGCGGCGGAAAGCTCGCGCGCGATCAACGCGCGACACGCCGCGGAGCTGCGGCGCGCGGGCGAAGCGATCGAGCGCGCGCTCGCAACTCTCGACGCTGGCGGAACGCCGGAGATGTTCGCGGTGGATTTGCGCGAGGCGCAGCACGCTTTCGACGAACTGCTCGGCGCGACCGATGATGAAGCGATACGCGACGCGATCTTCAGCCAGTTTTGCATCGGCAAATGATTTACGAGCGGCTCGCGCGGCGGCTGCTCTTCGCGCTTGATCCCGAAACGGCGCATCATCTGGCGCTGGCATTTCTGCGATGGATGCCGGGGCCGCGGCGCGCGACGACCGAGCGCACGGCCATTGCCGCTTTCGGTTTGAAGTTTCGCCATCGCGTCGGACTTGCCGCCGGTTTCGACAAAAACGGCGTAGCTCTCCCGGCGTGGGAAGCGCTCGGGTTTGCCTTCGCCGAGATCGGCACGGTCACGGCGCAGGCACAACCGGGCAATCCGCGGCCGCGCATTTTCCGTTATCCGGAAGAGCACGCGTTGATCAACCGGCTCGGCTTCAATAATGATGGCGCGGATGCTGTCGCGGCGCGACTCAGCCGGCTGCGGGAGAAGCAGAGATGGCCGGAGATTCCGATCGGTATCAACATCGGAAAATCGCGGGTCGTTCCGCTCGAGGCGGCGGTGGATGATTACCTGTATAGCTTTCGCAAACTGCGGCCGTACCCCGATTACATTGCGCTCAATGTAAGCTCGCCGAACACACCGGGGCTGCGCGAGCTGCAAGCCGCCTCGCAATTGAATGAGCTGTTGAGTGCGATCAAAGCCGAGAGCGGTGCGTTGCCGGTGCTGGTGAAAATCGCGCCGGACCTCGAGCCGAGCGCGCTCGACGAGCTGGTCGCGGTTTGCGAGTCGAATGGCGTCGCTGGAATCGTCGCGACGAACACGACGCTGGATCATTCGGCAATTCCGGCACAGCGCGACGAGCAGGGCGGGTTGAGCGGCGCGCCTTTGCGCGAGAAAGCGACCGCGATCATACGGCATCTCGCGAGCAAGACGCGGCTGCCGATTGTAGGTTGCGGTGGAATTCTTGACGCGAGTTCTGCGCGCGAGAAGATCGAAGCGGGCGCGGCGTTGCTCCAGCTTTACACCGGGTTTGTCTATCGCGGCCCGCGTCTCGTGCGTGACCTTGAGCGGCTGTAGCGTTGCTTTGCAAATGCCGCCGATGATCGCAGGCGACATGTGATCGGTGATCACTCCTGGCCCGCCCGCAAGGTGCGGCCGTAGCACGAGCTAACGCGCGAAAAACCCCTTGGCCGCGAATTCCAAAGCAGGAGGAAAAACTATGTTGCGTTGGGCTGTTATCTTTCTCGTCATCGCGCTGGTCGCGGCGGTGTTCGGATTCACCGGGATCGCTGCTGCCGCGGCGGGCGTTGCCAAATTTCTCTGTTTCCTTTTCCTGATCGTCTGCCTGGTGCTTTTCGTCGCCGGATTCGCGCTGGCGAAGAAGTTGTAACGATTCACCACTGGCGCATGCAGAACTGACGCGCAACATTCCCCCATGCAGGGTAGCGGAGGAACCCGGGTTTCAGCCACGGATGAAGACGGCTTTTCACGGATAAAAAAGTCCGCAATCCGTGTTTCATCCGTGTTGATCCGTGGCTCTATTCTGCTGCCTTTGCTTCTCCCTTCTGGCGCGCTGGCTGAGACGCACACGTGTAAGATCGATCCGGCGCGCACGGTCGTACAGTTCGAGATCAAACATTTTTTCGGCAAAGTCATCGGCAAATTTCACGATGTGCGCGGCACGCTCGTGATCGATGCCGATCATCTGGAAAACTCCACAGTGGCGGCAACGTGCCCGTCGCGCACAGTCGACACGGCGAATCGCACCCGTGACAGTCATCTGCGCAGCGAGCTGTTTGAAACGGACAAATTTCCGGAGGCGACGTTTCGCAGCCGCAAGGTTGTGCAGACGGGCAAGGATCAGGCCGATGTGACGGGCGATCTGACGTTGCATGGTGTGACCCGGCCGATCGTGCTGCACGTGACGTTGCTTGAGAGGAAGCAAGCCGATGGTGGCGAGATCAGCCGCTGGCGTGCGACAAGTGATGGCTTCAGCCGGCGGGCCTTCGGGCTGATCTGGTCGCGAGGCGTGGAAGCGGTCTCGGGCATCGGCGACGAGATTGCGCTGAAAATTGAATGTGAAGCGCGGGAGTGAGGTGGGAAGTGAACGGTGAATGGTGAACGGATTCGTCGCGAGATCGAACGATCACGGCTAGCGTCACTTCTTGGGAATCAGCGTCTTTAGTTCCGCGATGCTGCCGTCGGTGAAGATGATGAGCTGGCCATTGCCGTGCACGTCGGATGTCTCAAAAAACCAGGGATAATGTGGCCACTGGTGCGGCGTCATCGGTTTGTCGTCGTAAGGCATCGCGAAATAATCCACCCGCTCTTTGCCCGGTGAAGTGTAATTTGGATTGCCCTGCAGGTTCTGCGCGGTGGGACAGATCCAGCTCTTCGCCTGAATCTGATAGGGCGCGAGGGCGGCGATCCAATTTTGGGCGTAGGTGGTCGGATCGCTCGCGCTGAAGCCAATCTGCGGCCACTGATTATTGTCCTGAAGATACTGCTCGGCCGCGACATGCAGGCTGCGCAGATTGCCCATGCACTGGAGCCGTTGCGCGCGCGCGCGTATTTTCGCGATGGCGGGCAGCGAGACCACCACGAGAATGGCAACGATGCCGATGCCGATGGTGAGCTCGAGCAGGCTAAATGCGGATCTCTTCACGGTGCGACCGCCCCGCAAGTCAGGCCCGCACGCCTTCTTACAATGAAGTGGCCTCAGCCTGCTTAAAGCCAATCACGTCGTAAATCACAGGGCCGTCGCTGAAGCCGGCAGGATTTCCTTCGGTATTGGTAAACGTCACCTTGCCTTGCCCATCCAGGCGCGCACTTGCCGAACTGAACAGGTTTGTGTTTGCCTTGATTCGCGCCTCGACCGAGCCATTTGCGTAATAGGTATAAACGAACGTCTCAGTCGAGGTGTCTGTGACTTTTGTAGCGACTGTTCGCTCGAACTTCGCATCGATTACACCAGTCATCTTCGCTGAATCCGGATCGGCGATCCCCTGAAAAGTGCCTGGATAGAACAACCCGTTTCGAAATATGGCGAAAGTTCCGCTTCCTATTCCGGTCTTAGGAATCGTGACGGTAAAAAGCGCGAGTGAATTATCGCTGTTGCTCGGCATAAGAATGCCGGCGTAGATGCCGGTGGTGCTCACCTGCCCGCCGCCGCCGTAATCCGGGCCGCCGCTGATAGCGAAGGCTTGCGCGCAAGTGAAGGCGAGGCAGAGGAGAACACCGAAGAACGCTTTCATACCGAGAGTGTAAAAGCCCCGGTTTCCAACAGTCAACAGCGAATTAGCGAACCGGAAAAGCAACGGCGACAGGTGACGAGGTGATTTCCACTTGTTAAAACAGATATTCTTCCGCGTAGATCGATCCATGCCGCCGCCCAATCGCAGATCTTCTCCTCAGCGCCGCCGTCGCAAACCCGCGCCGCGCGTCAAGATAGTGCCCTACGTCGTCCCCACCACGCGCCGCGCACCCGATCACCCCATGCCGCTGACCGTGCCCACCCGGTGGATCAAAAACATCCTCGCCCTTTTTCTCCTGCCCTGGTGCGCCATTCTCACCCAGACATTTTTTACCGCCTTCACCCACGCCACATTCCACCAGCGGCTCTGGGCCGGCGCGGAGTTCTGGTTCTTTTCGCTCGGCGCCGTGCTCTGGCTCATCGCTTTTCTGGGTTTACCTCGCCCAGTTATTCTCTACGTCTTCGGTCACGAGCTGACCCATGCGCTCTGGGTGTGGTTAATGGGCGGACGCGTTAGCCGATTTCGCGTCGGCGCAGAAGGCGGACACATCGTCACCAACCGCACCAATTTCTGGATCGCGCTCACGCCCTACTTTTTCCCGCTCTACAGCGTGCTTGCCATCGCGGTGTACGGCGCAGCCAGTTTCTTCATCAATGTCGCCCCGTACGGCCAGCTTCTTTACGCCGCCATCGGCGCGACCTGGGCATTCCATTTCACCTTCACGTGCTGGATGATCCCGAAGAACCAGAGCGACCTGAGCGATCACGGCACATTTTTCTCCCTCGTCTTCATTTACCTCATGAATCTCGCCCTGCTTAGCGTGCTCCTCATCGTCGCTTCGCCGCAAATCACTTTTGCGAGCTTCGGGACCGATCTTATTGCGAATCTCCGCAGCTTTTCCGAGTACGTCGGCGGTTTGCTCAATGCCTTCGCCCGCGGCCATCAACCGGTGACGTTGCCGGAGCGGTGATTCGGCGCGTCATCCCTGCGCCCCTACGGCGCTGTCATCCTGAGCCGCGGAGACGACGAAGGATCTCACAACGGGTGGAACGCCATGCGAGCTTGCATGGGCGCGATCGTCTGAAAGGTCCCTCGCCGTTCGTTCGGCATGACATTGCTGTCCTTACGAGCGGACGAGGACCGCGAACGGTAGCTCTGACAATGCATGTGCCAGTTGAACCTGTGGCTCGTTAGGCTGCAGTTCACGCGTTGAGAAAGCCTCGCGCAACGGTTTTTGCACGAACCCTTCTTTGAACACTACACTCGTGTCCTGCCATCTTTCACCCACCGGCGGAAAACCGATGCGTGCCGAGAGCCGTGGCACGATCACCACCAGCGTCGCCTCCTTTCGCTGCCGCACAAAACCGATCGCGCACTCAGCGAAGGCGCCGGTGAACTGAAGCGGCTCATACGTTCCCTCCCGAAATAGCTCCGGATTTTCACGCCGTAGATGCAGCAGCCGCTGCACAACGCGCAGCTTGATGCGACCATCCGGCCAGCAACGCATCAACTCCTCCGGTTGCACGTTCTGTAACCCCGACAGCATTTCCCGCCGCCGCGCGTAATTCACCGGCCGCCGATTATCGGGATCAACCAGGCTGTCGTCCCAAATCTCCGTGCCCTGATAAATATCGGGCACGCCGGGCGCGGTCAGCTTCAGCACCGTCTGCGCCAGTGAATTAATCGTGCCCAGCCGCGCGACCTCTTGCACCACCGGCAAAAACGCGGGCAGAAATTTATTGCGCGAACCTGCCCCAAGAATATTTGCCACAAAGTCGGCCATGGCGTCGTCCCACTCCGCATTCGGCTGGATCCAGCTCGTATTGAGCTTCGCTTCTTTCAATGCCTTGGCCATGTATTGCTGGATGCGCGCGATGTAGCGCTCATTCGCACTTGGGATCGCGATGCCGCTCGCGTCCACCGGCCAGGTGCCGAGCAGCATCTGGTAGAGCAAGTATTCCTCGTTCGCGTCCGGCGCTTCGGTCTCGTTGATCTGCCTTTTGAATCTGCGATTGGCATTGCGCCATTTCCCGAGCGACCGGGACCACAGCTCCGGCATTTCCGAGATCGCCAGAATGCGCGCCCGCACATCTTCGCTCCGTTTGGTGTCGTGAGTCGAAGTCGCCAGCAACGTCGCCGGCCAATCGCGCTGCCGTTCCTCATTGCGCCGATGAAACGTCTCCACGCTCATCCCGAACTGCTGCGGTTCCCCTCCCACTTCATTGAGCGCGACCAGCCGGTTGTAAATGTAAAACGCTGTGTCCTCCACTCCCTTGGCCATGATCGGTCCGGTGAATTGTTGGAACTTGAGCGCGAAATGTTCGTGCGCCGCGCGCTCTTCCGCGGTCACATTCTCCGGTAGTCGGAGCAGCAACAGATCGCGCACGAAATTGAAGACCGATTCTTCAATTGCGGGATTGCGCCGCTTCGCCGCCGTGACTGCCCGCTCGATCACCGCCCGATCCTGCTCGCTCACAGGCTGTCCCGGCACAATGTAAGTGCGGTAAACCGGGAAGCAGGCGATCGTCTCCTCCACCGCGCGGACCAGCGCTTCAAGAGTGAAATCGCGAAACCAGCGATTCTGTTCCGACAGCCGGTCCACCATGTTGCCGAGAACATTGACCTCGTTAGCCAGTGCGATGCGCATGACCAGCCGCTTCTTTGCGTAAACGAGATGGCCGTAATGCATCGAGTGCCCGATGAAGCGTTTGAACGTCTTCGTCATCGCATCCTCGGCTCCGCGGTCGACCAGCACGCCGGCTAGATCATTGGTAAAATCATAACCGGTCGTGCCATGCACCGGCCAATCGCCCCGCAGCTGCTCATCGCGCATCAAAACTTTCTCCGCAACGAGATAAATAGCGCGTTGTAGCTGCCGCCCGTCCTCGGCGGCAGATGGGTCGCGCCGCGGGATGTCCAGCACGTCCGCGCACCGCCGTTGCAGCTTCTGAAAATATTCCAGCGGCTGATACAAACCATCGGGGTGATCAATGCGAATACCCGTGACCGCTCCTGAGCTAACGAGGTCCAACAAGAGCTCGTGCGTCGCGTCAAAGACCTCCGGCACTTCCATCCGGATCGCCGCCAGGTCATTGACATCGAAAAAGCGGCGGTAATTGATTTCCTCCGCCGCCACCCGCCAGAAAGCGAGCCGGTACGATTGCGCGTTCAGTAATTCATCGAGCCGATCAAAACTGCGCGCCTCTCCCGGCCGGCCGTTGATTTCCTCGATAGCTTGATTGATCGCCTCCAGCACCTGCGGCGCTTCCGTGCACCGCCGATCCAGCCGCCGTTTGATGATTTCCTTCTCTCGCGCGCGTTCGAGAATCTTCTCCGGATCCGTCTCTGTCCGCCGCGGCAAATACTCCAGCGCAGTACGAATGCTTTGCAGCTCCGCGTACCAATCCTCGTTAGCTTTCGGCGCCAGAATCTCGAGCGCCAAATCGAGAATAAAACGATAGGTGCCCGGCGCGATCGGAAACACGTGCTCGTAATAATGCAGCATAAAGACGCCCGCTTCGTAGCTCACTTTCAGCTCACCCCGCTCGAGCACGCGGCCGTATTGATCGCCCAGGATCGGCAGCAGCACCTTATCGTGCAGGTCGGGTTTGAGCGGCCGCCATTCGATGTCGAAAAACGGGGCGTAGAGCGAGCTCGGCCCGTTCTCCAGCACATCCTGCCACCAATGATTGCGCGCGTCGGCGATACCCATGTGGTTCGGCACGAAATCGACGATCTGTCCCATCCCATGCGCGTGCAGCGCCGAGACCCATGCCTCGTACTCCTCGCGCGTGCCGATAGCCTCATTCAGCTTGTTGTGATCGGTAATATCGTAGCCATGCAGGCTCTCCGGGCCGGCCTGAAAATAGGGCGAGGCGTAGGCATCGCTGATGCCCAGCTCGTGCAGATATGGCACGATCTCGCGGGCATCGCGAAAGGTGAAGTTCTTGTTAAACTGCAACCGGTAGGTTGCGGTGGGGATGCGAACTTTTGTCATGTCGAGCGAAGCCGAGACATCTCTAAT
>QHBL01000008.1 GCA_003244125.1 Chthoniobacterales bacterium | reverse complement strand
CCTGGAGCAAACAGGAGATCACCCGAGCCCGAATCCTTGATCGGCAAGTTGATCGCGGCCGGACGTGGCTGGTGCAGAACGCGCGCGTCTTTGTCGGGAACGGCAGGATCATCGAGTCCGGTTCGGTATTAATCAAAGAAGGGAAAATCGCGGAGGTATTCGAAGGGAACGCTCCGTCGCCGGACTCGCTCAAGGCGCGCGCGATCGATGCCGCAGGCAAAACGCTGCTGCCGGGCTTGATCGACGTGCACGTGCACATCGGCGGCCCCGGCGGCTTCTACACTGACGCGAGTAAGTATGGCGACGCGAAAAGTATCGAGCGGGAACTAGAAGCTTATCTTTACTGTGGGGTAACGGCGGTGCGCAGCGCGGGTGATCCGCTCGATCTCATGCTGAAGCTGCGGAAACAATTTTCCACGGGCGAGAAGCTCGGCACCGAGCTGCTCTTTTGCGGTCCGCTCTTCACCGCGGAGGGCGGGCATGGGACGGAGTATTTCAAAAGCGTGCCCGAGCCGATGCGCAGCCGGTTAGTTAATCAGATGGTGCGCATTCCCAAAAGCGCAGAGGAAGCGCATGCGCAGGTGAGCGAGCTGGCGCGGCAAGGTGTGGATGCGATCAAGATCATCTTCGATGCCGGCGTGCCGGAGATTCCATTCAACCGCCTGGATGTGAATCTCGCGCGCGCGGTGGCGGAGGAAGCGCACGCCCACAAGCTGCCGGTGGCGGTCCACACAGCGGAAGCGCGCGATGTTATCGATGCGGTGGCAATCGGCGCTAATTCGGTGGAACACGCGTCGGAAATTCCGGATGCGACATTGGCGGAAATGAAAAGGCGCGGGATCGCGTATGATCCGACGCTGTGCGTCTTTGAGGCTTTCACTGATCTGGTGAAAGGCGATACATCATTGCTTCAGCGGTCGCTGGTGGAGCAGGTCACGGATAAGCAACTCATGGCGCAAACGGAGCAAATGGTGAAGGGCGATGCGTTGAAAGGGATGCGGGACTCAGCGAGCAAGTTCCACATTTCGCTCGATGCGGCGAAGGCGAATCTGTTGAAGGCTTATCGTGGCGGGATCACGCTCGTGACTGGATCGGATGCGGGCAATCCGTTTGTTTTTCATGGGCCGACGGTGCAGCGCGAGATCGAGCTGTGGGTGGAAGCAGGCATTCCGGCGGAAGCGGCGTTGCAAGCCGCGACGTCGAACGCAGCGAAGCTTCTGCGCATCGATTCCCACGCGGGAACGGTCGAGAAAGGCAAGGACGCGACGCTCTTGATCGTGGATGGCAATCCGCTCCAGGACGTGAAAGCCCTTTCGTCAATCTCGACGGTTTTCTTCAAAGGCGAACGCGTGGCGCGGTCGGAATTATTCGAGCAGAAATGAGCTGGCGTTAAGGGCCAAGTCCTGAGCTGGCTTGCCTGATCAAAACTTTTTTCTCAGGGCTACGTAGACGAACCGGCCGGTCGAATCGTAGAGGAAGTCGGCGTAGTTCGCTATAGCAGATGCATGGGGCGGATCCTGACCGAAAACATCATTGCAGCCCAGCGTAACCGTGGTGCCGTTAAGCAAATGCTGCCACGCCGGTAAGGCATAGTTTACGGTTTGTGACGCGGCACTCTCTTGCAATTGGCGATGCGAAGGAGTTTCGCTCGTCTCTTTGCTGTAGCCGGCAACCTGCTCCGCAATCGGCCCTTCGAAATGGAAGCTATAGGAGCCTCGGACATCGAAAAACCAAGTTTGCTTAACGTAGTGTTCCTCGATGTTATTTGGGAATGGAACGCCGGTCTGCCCGGTCTTGGCGAGGATTTCATGGAAGCCATCCAGGTAATGAGCGGTTAGTCCAAGATCAAGTCCTTTCCAGGCCCAATCGATTTGGGAGTTCCCTCTCCATTTCAGATAACCTTCGTCGGCTTGGGAACCGGGGCGAATTCCACTGCGCAATTCGAGTTCGGGGTGGCCGGGAACCTCAGCGAATTGAAATGAATCGAGGTAGGTAGCTTGTGTTAGCCACGTAACTGTTCCCAACCCGGTTTCAATTTGATAGCTAAGGCTGAAATCGGCCCCACGCGCATTTTGCGAGCCCGCATTCTCAAATGCAGCTCCGATGGAAATGATGTCTCCATTAGTATCGCGAACAACTGCTTCTTCCGGAAGTGGCTTTCCGGTCGCCGACCGGTCAATTACGTTTTGAAAGTCAGGGATGAACGTTCTGCCTTTGCTCTCGATATCGTAAACGTTAATTGTCAGCGTCAGGCCGCGTAGAAACTTTGGAGTGTAAACGATGCCTCCACTAAAGGAACGCGAGTCTTCCGGCTGAAGGTTGGGATTACTTCGGATAATGAAGGGGACGTCAGAGAATCTCGTTCGCTTTATTGGATCAAATAAATCGGCGGCAATACCTTGTATCGGAACTCCAAAGAGTTCGATAAGAGAAGGCTCGTGGAATCCTTCGCCCCAGGTCGCGCGCAGGGTCAGTGAGTCGTCAAACGGCTGCCAGCGCACGCCAAACTTCGGCACCAGCACATTGGTGTCGTTATTAAGAAAGCTCTCGAAGCGCGCTGCTGCTGTAAACTCGAGCGCGCGCAAACCTGGACTCGTAAAGCTACCGCCAAATACCGGCAGGTCGGCTTCCGCGTAGAATGCGTAGGTCTTGCGCCCAGCGGTCGTGAAGTTAGCCGGGCCGGTCCCCAGGAGGTCGCCCATGACCAACAACTCATCCGGATCCTGGCGGAGGTTTTCGCGCCGAAGCTGTCCACCAAAAGCCAGACCAACGCCACCAGCCGGCAGCTTGAAAAGAGACGTTGTGTAAATATTCAGATCGACTGTAGCTAGCCTGGAGAGATCTGTGTCTTTGGGATGGACCGTGGCGAAGGCGACGGACTGAGCATTAGAAGGAATCGGCACGCGATAGTCACCGAAAGGATTGTAAGGAATCGTTGTGCCAATGAATTGCGGAGAACTGGGATCGAAGATGGGGTCGGCTGCATTCAGGATGCGGTCGAAGCGCGAACCTGAGACCAGTGTGCTAGTAGAAGTATTCTTTACCTGGCTGTAACGAAACGAAGCGTCGTAACCCCAGTTCCCATCGAACACTTTGTCTCCTTTCAGACCGAGAGTGGAAAAAAGGGCATCTGTCTCGTTATTGATGACACGGTTGCCAAACTCAAAGAGACGTGCCCGGGTGCCACCGGAGATGATTTGCTGAAAGGGGTTGAAGGGATTGTATGCTCCTAACGGGATGCAGGTGTCAGCGTAGGTCGGGCCACCGAGCGTCGGACCCGGCGCGTGCGGCGGAATCGCCAGAGTAATGTTACCCGGAGTTTGAAATGGACCGGTTGCGGTCGGCGCCAGATCATAACTGGTTTTGACATTCTGATAAAAGCCGTCGGCATAAAGCACAAGCTGCTCGCCGAAGATTTGGTGACCGACGTTGACGAAACCGCCATACCGTTCCGAATCGGGCAATGCTTCGGAGAAGGCATTATAGTTAAAGCGCACTGCCCGGAAAGGCGTGTAAACGTAATCGGACGCGGGAGCGTTCCCGTTTGTCAAAAATGGGGCATGACCAAAAAAGGTATTGGTATCTGGAAGTTCGGCGGGTGACACACCGGCAGCAAGAATGGCATCGCGGGACAGTTGGAGATTGAGCGGGCTCGCATTTGACGATGGCTGAGGCGTTGTATTCGAGTAGCCGCGGTCGTGATTGAAGATGGAGTTGCGGTGATAGTAGTTCACTACACCGGTGACATTAGTATCACCGGCGTTTATTCCAAAAACTACGGAAGAAGCAAACTCGCCTGAGTCTTTATCAAGGGTGTTGCCGTATTCGACGTTTCCTTCTGCTCCGCGATAATCGTGACGCAGCTTGATATTAACTACGCCGGCGACGGCATCCGCTCCATAAATACTCGAAGCGCCATCTTTCAATATCTCAACGCTTTCGATCGCGCCGCGCGGAATCGAGTTGAGATCGACAAATGTGACCGCGCCGTTGTCGGTCCCGAGCGGATAAGGAGCGACACGATGGCCATCGATCAGGACGAGCGTGCTGCTGGCATCGAAGCCGCGCAGCGAAATCGCTGACGCTCCGGGTGTAACGCCGGCTCCGTTATTAGAAGGAGGAACGCCATTGGGACCTGCGACAGTTAGGCTCCTGATCAACTCCTCTGTCGTGCGTTCGCCAGCCTTGTTGATCGTGTCGCGCGTGAGGGTATCGACCGGATTCGGCCCTACTTCTTCGGCCGTCGGAATATTCGAACCAGTTACGATGACGCGCTCCGCTTCGGCAGTTGCAGGGCTTGTGTCGGTTGTTTGCGCACCTACCCTCCTGACGGAGGAGAATAAGCTAACTATAATCAGGACAGTGGTGCGGATGTGAGAAGATGTTTGCCTGTATCTTCTCTGAGAAAGTTTCGTACTGCTGATGCGGCGGGAAATCGCGAGTCAGTAAAACCCTTTTCGGGCAGGCTCAGCAAGAACGTTTTTTGAGCAGAGGATCGAAGGAGGTTCCTGCCGTGGTGCGGAACCGCGTGTTGACAATGGACGCCAGGCTGGTTCGCGTCGCTCAAGTTGATCATACGAAGCACAAACGCAGGAGCCCTGGTTATGCGGCTCCTGCGGAAGTGAGTAGACCGATCAGTCAACGGTAATACGAGAGGCACGGACTATACCCGTGGTCTCTCCGAGGAAGTTTCCCTTCAAGTCGTAGGCTTTTAGGTCGAACGTCCCTGGTATCTGTTGCCCTCGCGACCGACGGTATCTATTTGCGTCTCGTCAAGGCGACCGTTCAAGACCCCATTCGCATCGAACGTGAATACGACGTGGTGGAGTTTGACAACTCCATTCTCAGTTTTGAAGACCCCCTGGCAGACCGCGCCCGGATAAATCGAGTTCACCTCGAATTCCAGGCCGTCACTATGCCATTGAACGTGAGTTTCAAATAATTCCGCGCCTTCTGAATAAAAGTGGACGTCCCATAAGCCTACAATGCTGCGGTTGTTGTCGTCTGCTCGGATTGCCGGCGAGCTCAGAAGCCCGAGTCCCAATGCTATTAGCAGCACTGGAATCGTTCTTCTGAGGTTAGTTATGCAATTTTTCATACTTTAGTTTCCTCTGGTTTGTTGTTTCACCGTCACCAGGTAATGCAGGAATTCCGGCGCAAGGTTATGGGGACATTGAAACAGCTGTCGTAAACCAGAAGAAGGCTGGAGCGCTTCGCCGGAGCTGACAGTGTCTTCGCGGTTGACGATATTTGCCTGCATCTCCTCGATGTGGCGATGAGTTATTTCTGGCTGCTACTTGCTCAGCAGAAAACCGTGTTGGTTGCCGCTGCTGTCGATATAGCTTCCCACGATGTCGTCTTGGGGGTTGATATCATTCGCATCCGTCGAAACGGCTCCGGGCACGTCTATGGTATTAAACTTACCGTCGCTCAGCAGAAAGCCATGATCGTTGCCGCTGCCGTCAATAGTGACCCCTACGATGTCGCCTTCGGGATTGATACCGAAGCAACCATACGTCTGCGCAGCTCCCGAGACATCAATTGTGGTAAATTTTCCCCTGCTCAGTAGAAGACCATGGGAGTTACCGCTCTTGTCTAAATAGAACCCTACGATGTCGCCTCGCGGGTTAATCGCTTCCACATCCGTTAGAGTGGCTCCCGGTTTAACGATGGGCGTAAAGGCACCATCGCTCAGCAGAAAACTGTGAACGTTATCCCTACTGTCACGATATTCCCCGACGATATCGCCTTCCGGATTGATCCCGCTCAGGACGATGAAAGTAGTTCCCGTTTTCTGGATCGTCATAAATTCACCGTTGCTTAGCAGAAAACCATGAGTGCTGCCGTTGCTGGTGCGATACAAACCTATGATTCCGCCCGCCGGGCTAATCCGGGTCGGGACAGTGAAATTCGCTCCCGGTACATCGATGGTAGTAAACTTACCCTTACTCAGTAGAAAACCATGAACGCTGCCGCTGCTGTCAAGATAGAGGCCCACGATGTCGCCTCGCGGGTTGATTCCATTCGCGACCGTAAAAATAGCTCCCGGCACGTCGATTTGTGTGAACTTCGCCGGCTGGCGCGCGTCGCTAGCTGCTTGCACCGCCCACGAAGGTAACACCCAAAGTACCAGCGCCGTAAGCAGCACCGGAATTATTTTTCGAGATTGGTAAGTTGTCATATTTGAATTTCCCTCTGTTTGTTGTTTCACCGTCACCAGGTAATGCAAGAATTCCGGCAGAAGGTTATGCGAAGAACGAAAATAAGTGTCGTTGAACCAGAAGAATCCGGAAGTGCAGGGCCTGCGGCGACGCCAGCCAGCAACACACTACAGCGAGGCTTCGTCTTCCGACCGTAAGCAGCTCTAGTTCGAAACTATCGCTTTCGGCGCCAGCGAAGCGACGATCTTCTCGAAGCGCGGATCGC
>QHBL01000028.1 GCA_003244125.1 Chthoniobacterales bacterium | reverse complement strand
GAGTAACCGACGATGTCGATGAACAGGACGTGCCCAATCTCAAAGCGGAGATTGTCGGCGGATTCCGGGGGCACCACTTATTTCTAGCTGGAAGGAAGCAGCCTGCCTATCTCTTTTAGCGGGAGCAAATCGAGCAACTTCTCCCGCTTCCACCTGTTGACGGCAGACCGTTCTCTAGCCCAATTCAGCATCGGGCGGCAATCTCACGCACCGTCACGGGATGCAGCGCGAGTGGGTTCGGTCGCGCCGGTGAACGGGTGTAAAAGACGGCCGGTGACGGGACGGCTCCCATCGCTGCGCGGATGCCCCTTTTTAGAACGTCGACCAGCTCGTGACCGACCTCCATTCCCAACAATGCCTCGGCAGATTGCGGTTCGATCTCGAGCCACACGATCGGCGCACCTTCCGGTCCCTGCCGCGGCGCGTCTCCGCGCCCCGCGGGCGCTGCACAGCGGAATAGGACCGCCGTGCAGCCATCGCTGCTTTAGTGATTCGAGGAGATTCCGTTCGTCGCCCGCTTACCGCCCGGCGCGGCCCCTGCCCCTTTATCATGGAGGTCTGGCGCAATTTCTAAATCAACTGCCGGCAAAACGGGTCGGGCCTGCCTTGTCGAACGAGCCTCGCAGGGCTCGCGGCCCTCGGGAAACGATTTAGAGATCCTTCGACTTCGCTCAGGATGACAAAGAGGGAGAGGTGGGGTCAGTCCTCCTCACTTTGGCACTGCGTCGGTCATTCCTGTCTCCTTGATAATTGCGCATCCCCAGCGCACTTATCACTCCTTAACCCGCCGCCGCTTCGATCTTCTTCCACTGCTCCGGCGAGAGCTGGATCTTCTCGGCGGCCATGTTTTCTTCCAGATGGGAGAGGTTGGCTGTTCCCGGGGTAGGCAGCATCACCGGGTACCTCTGACCAGGAATTTCTTAGGAACGCCGGAAAGCAGGAAAAGGCACACCGATGCTTTGCTAGGAGGCTTCTCAGTCATTCCTGCGTTCCTGCTTTCCTGACAGATAGTGATGGGCGCCTGGAGCGAGTCGGGCAAGATCATGGCGGTGTAGATAGTCCGACTTGCATCTTTGCCGCTGCGACCGCGCTGCACGGCGGGTTAGGACCGCCGTGCAGCGCTTGGAGTTACTTTATTTTACGGTTGTGGTGCCGGTCCGTGCGGCGGGGGTGCGGTTACCACTCGGGGTGTGGACTGCGAGTGCCTTGCCGCCTTTCGCGTCCTTGTTCGGCTTGAGGTCGCGCACTTCTACTTTGTCTTTCTTTTGGGTTGCCATAGTTATCTTTCTTATTTGGTTTTTCTGTTTGGAGTTGTGTCAGTCGCGCCGAAGAGTTGCCGTCCGCCTGCCACCTTTTTGTCTGGAATCAGGTCATCCAGGCGAATCAACTTCTCTTTCGAAGGCTTCTGCCGCTGAGCTCCACGCTCCCCGGATCCGGCGTCCTTTTTTTCCTTCGATGAACTCACACCTGCCCCTTTACCATGATGCGTGCCACTGGCGCGCAACCCCGGACATGCGCTCTGGACGGTCACGGTTAAACACCCCCACTAATGAGGCTTACGCGCGAAAAGAATTTTGCGTGCTTCTCTTAAGTTGATTTGGAGCGGCAAATTACCGGTCTCATTTTAAGGCCAATCAGCGCAGATTTTGCACCAAATGGATCAATTGTGATCCACTGCGCGCAAGTGCCGGCTCAATGTTGCCCTTGAAATGCCCAGCATCCTCGCCGTGCGCCGCTGGTTTTCATTCGCCTGTTTGTACACCAACCGCACATGCCGCCGCACTGCGCTCGCCAGGGTGAGATCGCCATTGTTGTTCGATGAATTATTGCCAGGCGCATTGTGCGGCGCCGGCGAGGAGGTGGTCACCCGCTCGCTGGATTCAATATCCGGCGGAAAATGGACGTGCTCCGGCAGAATGACTTTGCCGTCGCAGAATAGCGTCATCGTTCTCACCGTGTGGCTCAGTTCCCGCAGATTCCCCCGCCAATCGTGCGCCAGGAGCCGGTCCATCGCGGCGGGATGAATGGCCGTGATCTGTTTTCCCTGTCGCACGGCCGACGCCTTGAGCTCGTTAGCGATCAGCGCCGGCAATTCCTCGCGCCGGTCCCGCAGCGCCGGAATGAGAATCGTTAGCCCGTTCAGCCGATGGTAAAGATCCTCGCGGAATCTTCCAAGCCGCACGCGCTCCCGCAGCGACACATTAGTCGCGCAAACAATGCGGGCGTCGGTTTTCAGCATCCGCTCCGAGCCAAGCCGCTCGAACTCGCCATACTCGAGCACGCGCAACACTTTCACCTGCGCCAGCGGACTCATGTCGGAAATTTCATCCAGAAAAATCGTGCCGCCATTCGCCAGCTCGAACTTGCCTTTGACTGTTTGCTGCGCGCCCGTGAATGCGCCTTTCTCGTGACCGAAGAGCTGACTTTCGAGAAGTGTGTCGCTCATGGCCGACGCATTGAAAGAGATGAACGGGCCGCGCGCTCGCACTGAGGAGTTGTGAATGGCGTGCGCCAGCAGCGTCTTGCCCGTGCCGG
>QHBL01000316.1 GCA_003244125.1 Chthoniobacterales bacterium | reverse complement strand
CCGGTTTGCGCGGTGCCGATGAGATCGCGGCCGGCAAGCACGATGGGAAACGCGCGTAGCTGAATCGGCGTTGGCTCGGCGAAACCCATGGCTTGGACACCGCGCACGACTTCCGGTGAGAGTTCGAAGTTATTGAACGACATTTGGTAATAAGGTTAACGCTGTCTGCACCTATTGTCATTCTGAGCGGAGTCGAGGAATCTCTAGCTCGAATCGAGAAGCAGAGATGTCTCGACTTCGCTCGACATGACAAACGACTCAGCAAGACGCGTTCTGGTGATTGCAGACACGCATAACAAGTTGCCCGAGCGCGTGCGTGAACTGGCACAGCGAGCTAACGAGATATGGCATCTGGGCGATGTCTGCCGCACCGATATTTTGGATGAGCTGAAGAGCCTCGGCCCGCCGGTGACGCTGGTGCGCGGGAACTGCGACAGCAATTTCGAGTGGCCGCTGGTGGTGGACCTAACGAGAAACGGTACCCGGTTCCGTTTGCAACACATTCCTCCGTCACCGCGCAGGACGCCGGCTGATTGCGATGTGCTCCTGCACGGGCATACCCATGTGCCGCGCGATGAGACAATCAGCGGTGTTCGCTTTCTTAATCCTGGCTGTGTGACGCGGCCCAACCGTGGCGCACCGCCGAGTGTCGCCTGGTTGACGACCGACGACGGAATTCTGGACTGGCGACTGATTCCACTTCGCTTGTCTTAGGACTCACTCGGCGCGCAAGGCGACGACGGGATCAACACGGCTGGCGCGACGCGCCGGCAGCCAGCATGCGAGCAAGGTCGCGGTGAAGAGAAGCAGACCCACGCCGACATAGATGGTTGGATCAACTCCCTTGACCTCGAACAGCACGTTTTGGAGCGCCCGCGATAATGCCAGCGCGCCGATTAACCCGATGCCGCCGCCGGCGAGGAGCAACCGCATTCCGTGAGAGAGAATCAAGGCGCGAATTTGGCTGGGACGCGCGCCGAGTGCGATGCGCACGCCGATCTCGCGGACGCGCCGGAGTGTGTTGAAGGCGAGGACGCCGTAGAGGCCAATGGTCGCGAGAATCAGGGCAAGCGCGGCGAAGACTGAAACCAAAAACATGAGCAGGCGTTGCGTACCCCAGGTTTCGCGAACGCGATCCTGCATTGTGCGCACATCATAAACCGGTTGCGCGGGATCGATTGACCGGACCATGTCGCGCATCGATTTCTCGAGCGATGCCGCACCCCCGCCACCGCGAACAAACAGGACCAGACTGACGCGATAGGCCTGCGCCATGGAACCATAAATCACCGGCAACGGCGCCATTTCATCCACCGCATGAAAGCGCATGCGCGGTACGACGCCAATGATTTCAGCCATGGCCGCGCCTTCATCCTCGTTGCCCACATCGACGTTCAGGCGTTTTCCGATGGGATTCTCGCCTAGGAAATATTGCTCTGCCAGAGCCTGGTCGATAATGATGACACGCGGCGAGCTTGCGGTATCGCTGGCGTTAAACATCCGCCCCCGGAGCAGCGGCACTCTGAGCGCAGCAAAATAATCGCCGGTGATCACTTCGAGGTCTGCCGATGGCATGTCGCTCGGCGGCGGTGCCGGTACGCCCTCGCGCACGAAGCTGGTTTGCCAGCCGCCCATGAGCGGCGAGTTCGAGCCGATGCCTGCGCTTTCCACTCCGGGCAGGGCGCGGACTTTCTCGAGCAATGTGTTTGTAAACGCCGTCGTCTTTTCGCGATTGTTGTAAACGCGGAACGGAAGTTCCATTCGGGCGGTGAGCAGGCCGCGCGGTTCGTAGCCGAGCCGCAGGCTTTGCATGTGCGAGAAGCTTTTTAACACAAGCGCAGCGGCTGTCAGCAAGGTGAGCGTGAGCGCAATCTCCGTGATAACGAGCCAGTCGCGGGTGCGTTTGGCCGCGGGCGCATCGCCGCTTCCCTGCGATCCGGCTTTCAACGCCAGTTGCACATCGGCGCGCGAAGCCTGCCAGGCCGGCCACAAACCAAAGAGCACAGTGGTGAGGGAAGCGATGGCGAAGCCGAACGCGAGCACTGAGCGATCGAAGGAAATTTCCTGGAATCGCGGCACATCCTGCGGCGCCAGCGCGATCAATCCCTGCCGGGCCCAAACCGCAACGAAAAATCCGACAATTCCTCCGAGCAGCGCGATGACACAGCTCTCGATCAAGAGCTGGCGAATGATCTGCGCGCGACTGGCTCCGACGGCGGCGCGGATGGCGAACTCGCGTGCGCGTGCGGCGCCACGGACGGCGAAGAGATTACCGAGATTCGCGCAGGCAATCAGCAAAACAAGAGCAACCGCCCCCAGGAGCAACTTGAGGTTGGTGCGATATTTTCCGACGAGATTTTCCAGCAGCGGCGTGACCGCGACACTGGCGCGCGCGTTGGTTGCGGGATACTGTTTTTCCAGACGCGCCGCGATCGCTTTCATCTCGGTTCGCGCTTGTTCGACCGTCACGCCCGGTTTCAATCGGCCCCAGGCAAAGAGCATCGGGTGAATGGTGCGATCGTTCCACGCCGAGACAACTCGGCGGCTGAACGGGAACCAGACTTCCGTGTCCTGCGGCGAGCTTATCCCCGGCGGCATGATGCCGACAATTGTGAATGCCTGATTGTGAAGCTTTATCGTTCGGCCCAACGCAGCGGGATCGCGCGCGAACGCACGCTGCCAGAGCCTATCGCTGATGATCGCTGAGAGGGGGCCGCCAGGTTTTTCTTCCTCGGCGGTGAAGGTGCCTCCCGAGTTGGGCCCGATACCGAGCACTTTGAAAAACTCCTGCGAGACGTAAGCGCATGAAACGCGCTCTGCTTCCTGTCCGGAAAGACCGCTGAGGTTGCGCGATTCGCGATGGGTGATGGCGAGCTGGGCAAAGACGGTGTTGTCGCGTTTCCAATCAAGATAGTTGGGCAACGCCACGGCGAAATCCTGACCGGGCCCGGACGTTTCGTTCAGCACCATGATCCGGGCTGCATCCGGATATGGCAGCGGCCGCAACAACACGGCGTTGATCACGCTAAAGATGGCGGTGTTGGCGCCGATGCCGAGCGCGAGGGTGAGGACAGCGATGGCGGTGAAGCCGGGTTGCTTCAGGAGTTGGCGGAAGGCGTAGCGGAGGTTGTTCATAACGATTACTCAGCGCGGAGAGCCTCCGCTGGATCGACCCGACTGGCGCGGCGCGCGGGCAACCAGCAGGCCAGCAGGCAGACCAGCGCCATGATCCCGGCGGTGACGGCGAAAACGGTGAATTCGAACGGGCCAATGTTGTAGAGCAGGCTTTGCATGGCGCGCGCGGAGAGAATTGCGCCGACGAAGCCGAGGAGCGTGCCTGCGACTAACAAGCGGAGGCCGATGTTGAGGAATTGCCGGCCGATTTGCTCTGGTTGCGCACCGAGTGCCATGCGAATGGCGATCTCACGGCGATGTTGCGCAACGGCGAAGCTCAAGACGCCGTGGCTGCCGATCCCGGCGAGGAGAAGCGCGAGCGCGGCAAAGATTCCCGAGAGCAATGCAGGTGAGCGGCGGGCGAGAAGACTGTCGTCGATGCGCACCTGCATTGATTGCAGATGGTTGATCGGCAGATCGGGATCGATCTGTCTGACGAGCGAGCGCAGTGTAGGCGCGAACGTTTCCGGCTTCTGTGTCAGGCGCACCGCGAGCGACAGCTCGTTGTCGTTGCGATAAAAATAGGGAAAGTAAACCGCACCTTGCGCGGCGTTCTCGGTCAACTCCGCTTGCTTCACCGCGCGAACGACACCGACGACGGTAAAGGCCTCCGCATCGTTTCGTTCATCAGAACCGGCGAAGATTTTCTGGCCAATCGCATTTCCGTTCGGCCAATAGCGCCGCGCCAAATCTTCGTCCACCACGCAGGCGCGCTCGGCGCGGTGCGAATCGTCGGCGCTGATGAAGCGCCCTTGCATGAGGGCAATTCCGCCCGCTCTGAAGTAGTCGCCGGTGACACCATAAGTGTAATGGCCGCGCACGGATTCGCCCGGTTTCGGCACGAAAGCTTTCACGGCGACTGCGGCTTTCGGGTTGTTTCCGCTGAAGGGAAGATTTGTGATCGCGCCGGAAGCGATGACCCGGGTTGACGCGCAAGGGCTCCGAGTAATCGATCGGCAAACGCGAGTCTCGCGGCCGGCGTGTCATAGTTCTTCCAACTCAGCAGCATCTCGCCAGTGAGAAGGTGATCGGGATTAAAGCCGGGCGACACAGCCATGGCCCGTTTTAAACTGAGACCAAGGAAGGCCGCGCCGGAAAGAAGAACAAAGGCGAGTGCGATTTGTGCAATAATGAATGCGTGACGCAGCCGACGCGCGCCGGGACCGCTCGTGCTGACGCGTGACTCTGTTTGCAATGCGTGCGCGAGCGGGCTCTGCAAGCTGAACCAGGCCACCGGCAACGCGATGAGCGCCCCGAGGATGGCCGAGGCGAGCAGCGACCAAGCGCCGAGGTGTGCATCGAAAGAAATCCGCGTGCCTAATGGCAGATGTTGCGCGCCGAGCAAGCGAAGCCATTCAATTCCCCATGCGCCGGCGATCAAACCGAAAACACCACCGACCAAAGTTAGCAAAACTGTTTCCAGCAAGATCTGCCTGATGAGCCGCCGCGGGCTGGCGCCCATGCTCTGCCGAATGGCCATCTCTTTCGCGCGCGCCGTGGCTCGAATGAAAAGCAAGTTGATGACGTTAACCGCGTCGATCAGGAGCAGGAAAAGCGCGCCGGCTGAAGGAGAAGCAGCGTCGGCCGAATCGCTCGGACGTGCTCTCGATGCAGCGGTAAAACAAGCGAACGGAAGCCGGCTTCGGCCATCATCTTCGCTTCCGGATTCTCCTTCTCCAGCGCTCCATTCTGCGCGTCGATCTGCGCCTGCGCTTCGCTCAAGGTCGCGCCGAGACGCAGCCGCGCGATCATACGCGTGCCGCCGCCGCCAGAATGCCGCTGCGTTGAGAGACGCTGCTCGGGCTCGGGTGTCAGCGGGAGAAAAAGCTGCGGTTCCGATGAAAGAAAACGGAAATCTGGCGAAAGCACGCCGACGATTTTTCGCTGGATCTGATTGGCACGAACTTCGCGGCCGAGCACGTGCGGATCGCGATTGAAATGAGTCTGCCAAAACGCGTCGGTAATAATGACGACGTGGTTCCCTTCGTGCGTTGTTTCATCCTCCGTGAAGGCGCGACCAAGCGCGGGCGCCACTCCGAGGGTGGCAAAAAACTCCGGCGATATGCGCATCGTCTCCTCGGGATTGGTGGCGCCAGGCTCGCCGATCACTGCGTTGGTGTCGCTGTAGATGGAAAGGCTGGAGAATGCGGGGATGTTACCGCGGCGTTCGTAGTAGTTTGCAATGGAGGCGCCGTCATTCTCGACGCCCGCTTTCGGGTAAGTGTTGTAGAGGCTGACGAGTTGCTCGGGCTGCGGGAATGGAAGCCGGCGCAAGAGCACGGCATCGATGACAGCGAAGATTGTGAGGTTCGCGCCGAGGCAGAGCGCGAGAGTGAGGAGAGCGACCGCGGTGAAGCCGGGTTGCTTCGCGAGCATGCGGAGCGCGAAGCGGAGATCTTTCATATCTTTGTCACGGCGCGCATGACGGTGTTATTCACTCCTCAGTGCGATGACCGGATCGACGCTGCTCGCGCGGCGTGCCGGCCACCAGCAGGCGATGAACGCGACTAACGCGAGCAACATTGTCACGCAAATGATCGTGAACGGATCAGATGCGCCGATACCGTAAAGCAGGTTGCTGAGTAAACGTCCGGCGGCGAAGACCAGCGCGATCCCGACAACAGCGCCGAGCGCGACGAGCCGCATGCCTTCGCTGAAGATCAAACGCAGCACATCCCAGCGCTGCGCGCCCAAAGCAAGGCGAATGCCGATCTCGTGCGTGCGTTGGGTAACGGCGTAACTCATCACTCCGAAGATGCCGGCCGCGGCCAGCAGCAGGGCGAGGCCCGCGAAGAGAGCGACGAGAATGGCGTTGAACCGCGGCTGCGAAATCGACGACGCGACGTAATCGGCCAACAGCTTTGGCCGGTAGAGCGGCACGTCCCGGTCGAGCTCGGCGATGGCGTTGCGCAACGAAGCGGTCAACGCCGCGGGATTCACGCTGCTGCGCACGAACACCGACATACCCGGGATGGCGAATTGCTGGTGAGGAATGTAAATCTGCGGTTGCGCCGCTTCGCGCAAGTTCGTCAGGTGAAGGTCGCCTACCACGCCGACGATCTCGCGCACGGCCGGCTCACCGGGACTATCGGAGCCGCTCGGGACGATGCGTTTGCCGATTGGGTCTTCGCCCCGGAAATATTTGTTCGCGAAACTTTGCGTAACGATCGCGACGGGCGGCGCGTTGCGCTCGTCGCGCTCGTTGAAGTCGCGGCCGCGCAGCAGCGGCACGCGCAGCGTTTTGAAAAAACCGAGGCCAACAACGTTGGTTTGAACCGCAGGCTGTTCACCTTTCGGCAACGGGTGTTCCTGCACCTCCGTGGTCAAAGTGATCTCGCTTCCGCTCAGCGGAATCCACCAGGCCGCGCTGGCCGATTCCACGCCCGGCAACTGGCTGATGCGCTTGAGCAGTTTGTCGTAAAAGGCCGCGGCTTGCGCAGGTTTGCCGTAGGTCGCATCTGGCAAGGCGATGCGCGCGGGTCAGCACATTGCTGCGATCGAAACCCGGAGGCACTTTTTGCAAACGCAGAAAGCTTTCCACGAGCAATCCCGCCGTCGATAGCAGCAGCAGCGCGAGCACAATCTCAACCACGACCAGGGCCGAGCGCACGCGCCGTCCATGCGCGCCTTCGCTCGAGCCACGCGCACTTTCGTTGAGCGAGCCGACGATGTTCGGATGCGACGCGCGCCAGGCCGGCAGAAGACCCGCGAAAAATCCAACAATGAGGCTGAGTGCTGCGGTGAAAACTAGCACATCAACATCGGGCGAGACCTGGTCGATGCGCGGAATATTTGCCGGGAGGAATTTCTTCAAGACATCGAGTCCCCAAATGGCGATGAGCAAACCGGCCATGCCGCCGATGGCGCCGAGCAACGCGCTTTCCACCAGCAACTGCTGCACGATGTGGCGGCGGCCGGCGCCAAGCGCAGCGCGAATACTGATCTCTTTCTGCCGCGAAACAGAACGGGCCAGCAGCAGATTCGCGACATTCACGCAAGCGACGAGTCCGACGCAGCTAGCCATGGCGCTAAGCATGATGAGCGCCGTGTGCGCTTCACCGATGATCGCATCGCGCAGCGGAAGCACGCGCACGTTCATGTTCGAATTGGAATCGGGAAACTGCCGGCGCAACCCTGCGCTGATGGTATCCATGTTCGCCTGCGCCTGGGCGAGCGAGACGCCGCTTTTCAACCGCGCGATGCAGCCGAGGAAATTATTGCCGCGCTGCTCCGTCATCGGCTTCGAGCCGTCGGTGGATTCGCGCAAAATGCCCACAGTAATCCAGAGTTCCGTCGGCACCGTGCGCACGGGGAAATCGAACCGCGGCGGCATCACGCCCACGATCTGGAAACTCTGGCCATCGAGCACGGCGATTTTTCCGATAACACCGGGATCAGAGCCGAAGCGACTTTGCCACAAAGCATGGCTGAGGATTGCGACACGACTGCCGGGTTCATCTTCCTTGGCGATGAAGTTACGCCCCAACATTGGCGCAACGCCGAGCAGATCGAACAGCTCGCCCGAGACCGCTTGGGCCTGGACGTGCGTCGCCTCTTTGCCGTCAGTCAGCGTCAGACTCTGATT
>QHBL01000117.1:16707-16925 GCA_003244125.1 Chthoniobacterales bacterium | reverse complement strand
GCGCCTGGTCACGCGCGTCGATGAGCCACCACTTGCGTGGAACTTCGGCCGCTTTAGCTGAGAAAGTTTTCATCGAGAGAGGGTGAGCGGAAAAGGGCCGGACATTACCGGTGAGCGGGAGGAGTGTCAACCGCGGCGCGCAATAGTGCAGCGAGGACTTGATGCAGTGAGGGATGCGCACTCGCACCAGTATCGGCGAGTTCCCGGGGAGCGCACGC